>NZ_JBXMTI010000015.1:0-56842 GCF_057083605.1 Candidatus Villigracilis sp.
TCAGCCGTATGGTTTTTGGTTTCCGTCTTCTCATACTCAACTCCGCAAAAGAAACTGTATGAGAAGTATAAGGTTGTCAAGCTGTCACGACTATGTTGAATTACTTTTCAAACACACCACTAGGCTCATTAATACCTACCTAATTGATACAAATCTTTCTGGAGTTATCTTAGGGTCTACATTTTTTTCTGAAACAGACTTAAGCCAGACCCCCGGACTTGAAAAAATTAGTCATCGTTATCGTTCGCATATTAGTACCAACACAATTCAACTCTCGCAAGGTGCAATTCCAGAAGTGTTCCTGCGAGGTTGCGGCCTTAGCGATTGGGAGATTGAATCTGCGAAGCTATTTAAGCCAGAATTACGTAATGAAGAAATAAGTAGCATAATTTACAAAATATTTGATCTTCGCGCCCAACAATCTATTCAAATCTCCCCGCTTTTCATATCTTACAGTCATGCCGATTCCTCATTCGTAAACAAGCTTGAAACTTATCTTGTTGACAAAGGCATTAGGTTCTGGCGGGATGTACACCATGCCAAAGCAGGTCGTTTGGAAAAACAGATAGACCTCGCAATGCGTCAAAACCCAACTGTCTTGTTGATCCTCTCCAAAAACTCAACGGCCAGTGATTGGGTCGAGTACGAAGCCCGCTTGGCAAGGGGACTTGAGAAGGAAATCGGGAGGGACGTTTTATGTCCTATTGCTTTGGATGACAGTTGGAAGACTGCCAAATGGCCAGCACGCCTTATAGAACAAATCAAGGAATACAATATCCTAGATTATTCGAAATGGGAGGATCATCAATCTTTCGAGCAGGTCTTCCATAAGATGATTTCTGGTCTGGATATGTTTTATAAAAAGTGATCACGGTTTGGATTATCCCAAGTCATCAGATTCCAGTATTCCTCAATTTCTTCCAAATTTCTTAGTGCTATCCCCTCTTCAACATATCATCCGTCACTTGGTCCAAACGCAGGCTAATGATCTGGCTGGCCGAGTCGCGGCCCATGGTCACGCCGTAGATCACGTCCGCGGCTTGAACCGTACTACGGTTATGGGTGATGATAATGAATTGTGTGTCCTTGCTTAAGTCCACCAGCAGGTCACGGAAGCGCCCCACGTTGGCTTCGTCGAGCATTGCATCCACTTCATCCATCACGCATACTGGTGTAGGCGAAACTTTCAGCAAGGCAAACACCAAAGCAATGGCGGTCAGGCTTCTTTCACCGCCTGAAAGCAAGGCAAGACCTTGCTCACGCCTACCGGGCAAACGGGCTTCGATCTCGATACCGGTATCCACCAAATTTTCAGGATCAGTCAATGCAAGACGTGCTGAACCTCCGCCGAAAAGACGCACAAAGGTCTCGCGGAATTGCTTATCCACCGCATCGAAGGTGCGGATGAATTCACGTTTGGTCACTTCATCCAATTCAGCGACCACCTGCCTTAAGTCCACTTCGGCTTTGTGCAGGTCTTCCACCTGAGTCTTCATGAACTCATAGCGTTCTTTTTCCTGATCGTATTCCTGCTTGGCCTCCGGGTTGATCGGCCCCATGCGGCGCAGAACGACACGGTGATGGGTCAATTGCTCTTCAATCTCAGGTGCAAGTTCTGTGACGATTGGCAACTGTTCCACCATGCCATCCAGGGGTAAAGGCACGGGCCCGGAAACATCTTCTGCGTAATCGAACATCACCAGGCCAAAGTCATCGCTGATCTTTTCGCGCAAGTTACTGAGCGCTTCCACTTTGCGCATATGCTCCAATTGAACCTGTCCATACGCACGCTCGACATTTGCAAATATCTTTTGCGCATTCCCTTCTGCTTCCTGCAAACGTATTTCTTCCTGTTCCGCGGTTTCAAGGTCTTTTTCAGCAGGCTCAATTTGAATTCGCAGAGTTTCGATCTGTCCGTGCAAGCCGCTTTCACGCTCACGCAGGCTTATCTTTTCTTTATCCAAAACATTCAGAGAATTCTGCGCTTCCTGCAAACGGGAAGCAAGTTCCACACGGCGCACATCCAAACGCATGATCTCTTTTTCGCGTTCTTCCTTCTTCGCGAGCGCGCCCGCCACACTTTGCTCAGCCACCGCTACGCGCGTACTCCAATACGAAGCCTGCTCCTGCAACTCGTCCGCAGAAATTTCCTTTAACTTCGCGCTGAGTTCCTTCAATTGCAATTGCGCTTCGGATGAACGTGTTTCAACTTCAGATTGAGATTCGATCAATTTACCCTGGATCGAAGCCGACTCACCCGCCTCGGCTTCCAACTGTACGAATTGATTTTTCTGCCACTCAAGCTGACGTGTCATCGATTCAGACTCAAGACCGGCCTGCTGCTCGGTCTCCTGGGCCTCTCCCAATCTGACGCGGGCTTCGCGTGCATCAGTCTCAGCTTGCGCCAACTCACGTTGCGCTGCGGCTAGTTGATTCGATAACTGTTCAACGGATTCATTTGATTCCGCAAGGCGCAGGAGGAGTCCGCTCAAGGTGGATTCAAATTCTCGTTTTTGACGTGACCTGCCCAACGTCGAGGAAGAAGCGGTTTTTCCAGCGATGACCAAACCGTCACCGCGGAAGACTTCTCCGCGCAGAGTCACCACGCGCGCGTGAGTCGGTAAATCCTTAAGAAGATTGCGAGCGGTTGAACGATCTCGCACGATCAGGGTTTGGCCCAACATCAACCGCACCGCGCCGCGAAGCTCATCAGAAACATTGACCAGTTCAGAGGCGACGCCGAGGAAGACATCAGAGACTTCTGAAGTCTTAAAGACTTCGGAAGTCTGCGTGATGGGCAGCAAAGCCGCACGGCCAGCCTCATCAGACTCAAGCAAACTCAACGCATCTTCAAGTTGATCGGCATCCAGCAACACTGCATCGAGGGTATCACCGAGGGCGGCGGCAATGGCAACTTCAAGTTCAGCAGGAACGTCCAACGCGGCGCTGAGTGCACCACGCGCGGCTGTAAAGTTTCGTGAAGCGTGGCGGGCAGCATCCAGCAAATAACGAGCGCCTTCGGCATAACCCGCAAGTGATTGCTCAGATTGTTCCAGCACTTCAATTTGGGCTTTCAAACGCGAATGATCGGCTTCTTCTTTTGCACGTCGTTCGAGAGCTTCGCGACGTGCGCTTTCAATTGAATCGACTTCGTTTCTTTTTGCAGTAACTTTTTCTTCGGCTTCCTGCAAAACGTGAGCAGCCTGCTCACGCGCCTTGCTTGCAGATTCATATTGCGCCTTTGCAGTAGCTGTGAGGTTTTCGGCATTGGCAATGGAAGTTTTAGTTTGTTCAATTTTTTGGCTGTGTGATTCGATCCGTAATTTCAAATCATCCAGACGCGCATTATTCTCGGCACGCTGCTGGCTGAGAAATTCAATTTGATTTCTGGTAAGGGCAAGCTGTTCTTCAAGACTGGTTCGTTCACCTACACAGGTTTGCAAGGCATTTTGCGCGTTTGCAAACTGCGATTTTGCCTCTTCATATTCGGCTTGAACGCGGGCGAGTTCCTGTTCAGATTCACCGTAGCGTTCATTGGCAAGATGCAGTTCATCCATTGCCTGCTCGCGGTCGGAAAGAATGGAGGCCTGAGTAGAGGTCAACGCGCGGCGGCGTTCTTCGAGCACGGCCAGTTCACGGCTGATGGATTCGCGCTGGTTATGCAGCTCCGCAGACTGGCGATGCCATCCATTTAATTGCGCACGCAAGCCAGAAAGGCGTTCACGAAAGGCGGCATAGGCTTGCTCAGTTTTTTCGTGAGCCTTATGCGCTTCCTGCACGCGATTCTCCTGTGCGCGGATGGTTTCGCGAACGTCGGTCAGATCGCGTTGAGCTCGGTGCCAGTGAAAACCGTACCACTCACGCAATACCCCTTTCAAGTCGGCTTGGGCACGGGCAAAATCGATGGCGCGTTTTGCCTGCCGCTCCAAACTTTTAATACGCGGTTCAAGCTCTGCCATGATATCCAGAACGCGTTCAAGGTTTCTTTCGGTATTTTCGAGACGCTTCAACGCATCATCACGGCGGGCACGATATAAACCAACTCCCGCGGCTTCTTCAAACAAGCGGCGGCGTTCATCCGCTTTCAAAGCCAGAGAGGCGTCCACCAAACCCTGGCCAAGGATGGTGTACGTGCGCTCACTCAAACCGGCTTGCGAGAGCAGTTCGTTCATGTCACGCAGACGGACGTGTTGTGAGTTGATCAGATATTCATTGCGTCCATCACGATGGGCGTAACGCGCCATGGCAACTTCCGAAAAATCGATAGGAAGCCATTGCTCTGAATTATCGAAGACTATGGTGGCTTGTGCCATGCCCGCGCGGGCGCGATGCTCGGAACCGGAGAAGATCATGTCTTCGGTCTTTTTGCCCCGCAGGAGAAGATAGGATTGTTCACCCAATACCCAACGCAGGGAATCGGCGATGTTCGATTTGCCTGAGCCATTGGGGCCGACGATGGCTGTAATTCCGCTCGCAAATTCAAATACGGTGCGTGAGGCGAATGTTTTATATCCTTGCAGTTCGAGGGACTTTAGACGAAGGGGCATGGGCTCATTTTTTGATTTTGGATTTTAGATGCTTTACGAAAATTCTGGAGTCGGCCAGCTTGCCGGCCGTAATTCCCATCAGCAAGCTGATGGACTCCAGAGTCCTGATTATGAAATAAATTTTTCCAGTGCATCCTTTGCAGCGGCGTGTTCGGCAGTGCTTTTACTTGACCCTGTGCCACAACCTTTAACCTCGCCTGCAACTTGCACTTCCACTTCATATACACGAGCGTGGTCTGGGCCGCTGGTTTTGACAACACGATAAACCGGTGTTCCCAACTTTTTCGATTGCGTGACCTCTTGCAACTGGCTTTTCGGGTCGTGGAGTTCATCCAGGATGGTGGGAGCCATCCAATCAAGCAGAGGTTTCATGAATTGCCTGACGGCATCGAGCCCTGAGTCAAGATACAAGGCGCCGATCAGCGCCTCGAAGGCCGAGCCAAGTAAATTATCCCGAAGGTGACCGCCAGATGATTTCTCGCCGCGTCCAAGCCGAAGAGCGGAACCGAGTTCGAGGCGGCGGGAAAGAACAGCGAGTCGTTCATTCCGCACAAGAGATGAACGGATCTTGGTTAGATTACCTTCCTTTAATTCAGGGAAGCGGTTATACGCCCACTCCCCCACGGTAAAATCCAGCACGGCATCGCCAAGAAATTCAAGGCGTTCGTTGTCCTCCACTGCTTCAGAGTTTTCGTTGGCGTAGGAACGGTGCGTGAGAGCACGCGTCAGCAATGCCAGGTTTGAAAAGGACAGACCCAGCCTTTCGTTAAGGCTGGAGGCGGGTTCCATATCCCGCTTTAATGGATTAGATGTCACGGGAACCTCCCAGAACTCAGGGAGCGATATTCCCCTACCCACCGGTTAGGAAATATCGGTCCATTAGTTCCAATAAAATTTTAGTGGTTTGAATTGTAACCTGAATTTATTGTGAGGGCGATTTTTTAAGATAGAATCAGCCAATTCATCGAAGGAGCCGTCAATGACCGAAGTGAGTGGTGAAACACGCTTTTTGCACGCCATCCAAATGGGGTTGGGCGCATGGCAATGGGGTGACCGGGTAATTTGGGGATATAGGCAGACACACACAGAGAAAGATATCCGTGAGGCATTTAACGTTTCGCTTAATTTAGGAATTCGGTTTGTGGATACGGCTGAAATTTACGGCTCGGGTCAATCTGAAAGATTGCTGGGCAAATTCCTGAAAGAAACGGACCAGCCCGTATTAGTGGCAACCAAGTTCTTCCCCTGGCCCTGGAGATTGACAAAAGGTTTTCTTCCCCGTGCTTTAAAAGTAAGTTTGGAAAGGTTGGAATTGGAATCTGTGGATCTATATCAAATCCACTGGCCTTCTCCAATTTTAACTCCTGAAACTATGATGGAGGGAATGGTTGAATGTGTGAAGCAGGGCTTGGCGAGAACAGTAGGTGTTTCCAATTTCGGGCAGAAGCGTATGCTGCGGGCATATTCCACGCTGGCACAGCATGGCATTCCGCTGGCATCCAACCAGGTACACTACAGTTTATTGAGCCGCGAGGTTGAAAAGAACGGCACACTTGCGCGCTGCAAGGAACTTGGCATTCGTTTGATCGCATATTCCCCGCTTGAAAAAGGTTTACTGACAGGCAAGTACTCAACAGAGAATCCACCGCCTGGTGTGCGTGCCTCACAGTATGCAGAATTACTCAAGAGACTGCCGCCTGTCTTAAGGCTGCTACAAGAAATTGGTCAAAATCATGCAGGCAAAACTGCTGCGCAAGTTTCATTGAACTGGCTGATCCATAAAGGAGCGCTGCCCATCCCCGGTGCGAAAAATCTGCAGCAAGCAGAGGAGAATGCGGGCGGTGCGGGCTGGCAATTGACCGAGGAAGAAGTGGCGAAATTAGATGAAGCCACAGATAACATCCGCGAATATTCAAAAGGATAAGAAATGAACGGTTCGAATTCCCTCTCGTTCTGGCAAAGATTCTTCAAGGTTATCTCTTCGAAAAGCACATTTGAAGATATTGAAAGAGAGTCAAGATCGTGGCTGGTGCAATGTTCCAACTGCAATCATGAACGTTCGATCTGGGAAATTGGAGGCATCCGCTGGAAAGCGGCTGGCAACCCCAAAGTATTTCGGAAATGCCCTACTTGCAATCAAAGGAACTGGCATCGCATTTATCGAAAAGTCCAATAATTACAAAACCGAAGCTAAATTCGGACGCAGATGAACGCTGATCTTCGCTGACAAAAAGCGAAATCAGCGTTTTCTGCATTTTTCAGCGTCCCGTTTTGTCTTTAAAAACAAACTCATCGACGAAAGTTGATCTCGGGTGAGTCATAGGTGAGTAGCAATTGAGAATCAGCCAGTTCCATGTTCAGCGTCGAATATATGGGAATGCATGTTCGCGATCCATTGCTTGCCGTCCTCGGTCAGTCGCAAATAAACCTGGGCATCCTGAATAAAGGGATTCACCATCTCCCAATAAAAACTTGCATAACTTTTTCTCAAATCATTCGGCGCTTTATATCCGAATTTTTCATTTAAGCCCAATTCCTGGAATTCATAGAATAAGGCCGGGGTTTTCCGCAAATAATCAGGGTCACCCAATTGACCGATAAAATCTGCTGCGCGCACCAAGCCGCCAAAGCCTTTGGTATCCTTATACATCTCATCTTTTGGTGAGGGAAAGCGCGTCATTTCAATATAAGAAGCGATTAACTCCGCATCCAAATATTTGGTCATGCCTTCAAGCAGGTTAATCCCAAAACGCTCACGGACAAATAACTTACTGCGGTTGACGTGATACGGGGTCAACGCAACATCCGTGCCATCAGGCGAAATATGAACCATCTCATCCCCCACACCCGTGGCAAACATATCTCCGCTATCATTTTTACACACCCCTTTGACATAACCAATGTCATGGCAAAGTACTGCGATCATAAAATGCATCCAATCGCGCGGTGTTATGCCTCCCTCACGCAGATGTTTCCCCTCAATGATCGCCTGCCCTGCTAACGAGACCATGATCGTATGATCGATATCATGATACAGCGCATCCGAGTTTGAGATATTTTCAAGTACCAGTCTTCCACACCACGCGACCAAGCGTCCGTAGTCACTGTTAATATCCCCATACGTGCGCTGATATACAGTCCGCAATTGCTGAACGAACATATCGATTGTAAGTTCCTGCCAGTTGATCATACCTGCTCCCTAGGTGTTAAAATGAATTCACGATTAAATTTCCAGGAGTTTACCAGAAAGATAATAAAATGAAATAAAAGGAAATTATTTTGATATGACATTCAGCCGCGCCTTCCTTAACGGATTTTTGGTCGGACTCCTTATTTTTCTGTCCACCAATTTGCTTGCCGCGCATCTGCTCTCAGACTGCGGACTGCCAGCCCTATTTGGATTAGCTTCCTGCACTGACGATATTGCCCGCACTGGCTTCCAGCGCACTTTCCATGGAGAAGGCGGATTCGCCTCTATACGCATCTTCAACCTCCCCATATTATTTGTGGATGCCCTAGCAGGATTCGGGTTTGCGTTCCTTTGCGGATTTATCGCTGGCCGAACCCAGCTCGGGAAATAATATCCCATCCATGCGCAAGCCATCCCTCATTCTCATTGTCGGCCCAACAGCGGTTGGCAAAACGGAACTCGCTATTCAACTTGCAGAAAAATTAAATGGCGAGATCATCTCTGCAGATTCGCGTCTCTTTTATCGTGGCATGGATATTGGCACTGCCAAGCCTTCGCACGATGAATTGGCCCGTGTGCCTCATCATTTGATAGACATCGTCAACCCAGATGAGACTTTGAGTCTGGCAGTCTTTCAACAAAAAGCACAAGAGATCATCGCAGATATTCACGCCCGCGGTAAACTTCCATTTTTGGTTGGCGGTACAGGGCAGTACATCCGCGCGGTGACGGAGGGATGGAGTCCGCCTGAGGTTGTGCCTGACGAGCAATTACGAGGCGTACTTGAAAAGATAAAAGAGGCAAGAGGCACAGATTGGCTACACGACAAATTGAAGTTTCTTGATCCGCAGGCGGCTGAGAAAATTGACGCGCGGAATTTTAGGAGAACCATCCGCGCTTTGGAAGTGATTTTCACAACAGGTAGAAAATTCTCCGAACAGCGCGGGCAAAGCGACTCACCTTATCATTTAATTTCAGTCGGGCTGATCCGTCCGCGTGCGGAACTTTATCAACGCGTGGATGAACGTATTGACATGATGTTCGCGAGCGGGTTTATTGACGAAGTCCAAGGCTTGCTCAACAAAGGTTACTCCCCCACTTTACCAAGCATGTCTGCCATTGGATATCGGGAATGCATCAGAGTGATCAAAGGTGAATTGACGATTGAGCAGGCAAAAGCGGAAATGAAGCGCATCACTCGCATCTTCGTACGCAGACAGTCCAATTGGTTCAAAGAGTCCGACCCGCAAATTAAATGGTTCGATCCAAATCAAAAAAATGTGAGCGATGAGATCGAGCAATTCATCCGTAACTCGTTGTAATATCAAGTGTTGTAATTGACTTTTAATATCTTCAAGTATATACTTGCCTCGAATCATCTTCACTCAACAACCAAATGGAGGAGGAAGTATGGACAGTAAGTTGTGGCAAAGGAATTACGATAAAGGGGTGCCAACTACAATTGAATATCCAAAAGCGCCGTTGTTCACATTTTTAGAGGATGCCGCGCGCAAATATCCCGACCGCGCCTGCACGATCTTCAAAGGCGCGGTTGTTACTTATAAAGAGATGAACGAGATCTCGGACAAAGTAGCCGCTGCGCTCGTGGATATGGGCGTGAAGAAGGGCGACCGGGTGGGTATCTTCATGCCAAATTCGCCGCAGTTTGTAATGGCATATTACGGTATTCTCAAAGCAGGCGGCGCAGTAGTTGCCACCAATCCACTCTACACTCCTCCCGAGATCGAACATCAGGCCAGTGACGCCGGCATTGAATACATGTTCGTGATGACGAATTTCTATGAGACCATCAAAAAGGCCCAGCCTAAGACCAAGATCAAGAAATTGATCGTGACGAACTTAAAAGAAAGTTTGCCGCCCATTATGCGTGTGCTGTTTACTTTGCTGCGCGAGAAGAAAGGCGGATTCAGAGTCGAGGGCGGCCTGCGAGACGGCGACTTGTGGTTCCAGGATGTACTCGCAAAATACAAAGACGCTTCGCGGCCTAACGTTGAAGTTGGCCCTGACGATACGGCATTATTTCAATATTCGGGCGGGACCACGGGCGTTTCAAAGGGTGCAGTTGCCATGCACCGCAATGTAGTTGCCAATACACTCCAGATCAAATCATGGATGCCAGGGCTCGACCCAGGCAATGAAGTGGTATTGATGGCCATCCCGCTCTTCCATGTATATGGTATGGTGGCAGGCATGAACTTTGCCATGGCAAATGGCGCGAGCATGGTGATGGTTCCCAATCCGCGTGACCTGAAAGACGTGCTCGATAACATCTCGGAATACAAGGCGACCATTTTCCCCGGGGTACCTGCCTTATATAACGGCATCAACAATCATGCGGATGTGAAGGCAGGCAAATATGACCTGTCTTCCATTAAGGCCTGTATCTCCGGGTCTGCCGCCTTATTGCGTGAGACCAAGGAACAATTCGAAAAACTAACGGGCGGCAAAGTGTTTGAAGGCTACGGTCTCTCTGAAGCACCGACGGCCACACACTGCAATCCGCTGGAAGGTGTAAACAAGACTGGTTCCATTGGAATGCCTTTGCCTGATGTGGAAGTGAAGATCATCAGCCTTGACGATGGTGAGACTGAACTGGCGCAAGGCGAGATCGGCGAGATCGTCATCCACGGTCCACAGGTGATGAAGGGCTATCACAACATGCCAACGGAAACTGTCAACACGCTCAGAAAGATGAGTGATGGCAAGGTATGGCTCTTCACTGGTGACATTGCCCGCGTGGATGAAGATGGCTACTTCTATATCGTTGACCGTAAGAAGGAACTCATCAAGCCCGGTGGTTATCAGGTCTGGCCGCGTGAAGTGGAAGAAGTAGTTGCCGCCCATCCAAAAGTGATGGATGTGGGCGTGGCCGGCATCCCAGACCCGTATCGTGGTGAAACAGTGAAAGCTTGGGTAGTTGTAAAGCCCGGTGAAACTGTGACAATAGAAGAGCTCAAGGCTTTCTGCAAGGAAAGACTGGCCGCATACAAAGTCCCCACTCACATCGAGTTCAGAGATGAACTACCGAAGACCACTGTTGGTAAAATTTTGCGCCGCGAGTTGGTTAGGCAGCATAAGGAAGCGAATCCGTCGTAATCTGAGTGATAGTAATTGCTGGAAATAAGAAGAGCCTCCCGATTGATCGGGAGGCTCTTTATGTTGTACTGATTACGACAAAATAACCTGGGGTGTTCCGCTTTTCTTGCCTGATGGAGGCGGGAAGAGCTTTTCGAACTCTTCACGAGTGATGGACTCGACCTCGAGCAATTTCGCTGCAACGATATCCAGTTGCTTGCGATATTTTTTGACTGTGGCTTTTGCCAGTTTGTAGGATTCTTCCACGATCTTGCGGACTTCGCGGTCAATTTGTTCGGCGACTGCTTCAGAGTAATCGCGCTGTTCTGAAATCTCACGCCCGAGGAAGATCAATTCTTCCTTTTGACCATAGGTCATGGTGCCAAGTTCGACACTCATTCCCATGCGGGTCACCATGGCGCGCGCCATGCGCGTCACCTGCTCGATATCGTTGGATGCGCCTGAAGTGATGTCATCGAAGATCAATTCTTCGGCGGCACGTCCGCCTAAGGCCATAGCGAGTGTGGCGAGCATTTTCTTGCGAGACATGAGAATGCGATCTTCGTCAGGACGGAACCAGGTCACACCGCCAGCTTGTCCGCGGCCAACAATGGTCACTTTTTGGACGGGGTCGGCTTCAGCGATGGCATTGGCTACTACCGCATGACCAGCTTCATGGAAGGCAATGATGCGCTTCTCTTCATCAGAAATGAGGCGTGATTTGCGCTCAGGTCCCATTACCACGCGTTCAATCGCTTCTTCCAACTCAGATTGGCCGATGGATTTTTTATTGCGGCGGGCGGCCAGGATGGCGCTTTCATTAACCAGGTTTTCCAAATCTGCACCGACAAAACCAGGCGTGCCACGCGCAACTGAGGCGAGGTCAGCCTGCGGATCCAATGGCTTGCCTTTAACATGAACTTTGAGAATAGCTTCGCGTCCCTTTACATCCGGGCGATCAAGCGTCACGCGGCGGTCAAAGCGACCAGGGCGCAAGAGTGCAGGGTCAAGGATATCGGGGCGGTTGGTTGCGGCAATAATGATGACATTAGTATCGGTGTCGAAACCGTCCATTTCAACCAGCATTTGATTAAGGGTCTGCTCACGTTCATCGTGTGAACCGCCGAGTCCAGCGCCGCGCTGGCGACCTACGGCATCAATTTCATCTACGAAAATAATACAGGGGGAATGTCTCTTGGCCTGCTCGAAAAGGTCACGTACGCGGCTTGCGCCTACGCCCACGAACATCTCAACGAATTCAGAACCAGAGATCGAGAAGAAGGGCACGCCAGCTTCGCCCGAAACAGCTTTCGCAAGCAAAGTCTTACCCGTTCCAGGAGGGCCAACTAATAAAACGCCCTTCGGGATGCGCGCACCGAGTTGAATGAACTTCTGGGGTTCTTTCAGGAACTCAACCACTTCGGCCAGTTCCTGTTTTGATTCATCGGCGCCAGCCACGTCGGAAAATGTCACAGTGGGATGTTCACCGCTGAACATACGGGCGCGGCTCTTCCCAAAGGACATGGCTGCATTATTACTGCCCTGTGCCTGACGGAAAATGAACCACAATAAACCGCCCATAAAGATAACAGGCAGAAGATACAAAGCACCACTTAACACACCTCCCCAAACTGAAGGCGCACTGACTTCAATATCAACCTCGGCAAGCTGTTCGGGTGTCACCCCAAAGCTGCGAAGCTGATCCACCAGGGTTGTATCGGATTCAATCCGAGATTCAGCGGCATCTTCCTCGGTGCCATTGATCTTCACCACACGGATGGTGTCATTGCTCTGAACGATAATACGAGCCAGTTCTCCAGCTTGTACTTGTTGCGCCACTTTACTAATGGTAAGCGGTTCTTCTGCACTGGCATTTTGGTTAAAACCCATATAGAGCATTGCACCAATGGCAACAAGCAGAAGGAAATACACAAAAAACGATTGACTACGGGAATTCACGGAATCCTCCAAATTTGACTTGCAACGGGATTATACCAAGCCCACACCATAGACGCGGTCACTCGGCAGATTATTATATGATTCTCTAATACGCTTCTTTTCTACCTGAAACCTGCTTGCAAAAACAATCAGCCTGATCCTCGCTAACGATTAGGACACTCACCTAATCCAACAATAACTCCACCGGACAATGATCCGACCCCAGCACATTCTCGTGAATGACCACATCCTTCACTCGCGGAAGGAGTGACTTTGAAACCAGGAAATAATCTAAACGCCAGCCAATGCCGCGTTCCCGTGCGTTCAGGCGATACGTCCACCAGGTGTATTGAACTTTATCAGGGTACAAATGACGGTATATATCCACAAAACCATTATCCAAAAATTTCTGCACCCATTCGCGCTCTTCGGGCAGAAAGCCTGATGTCTTCTGATTGGCCTTTGCATTTTTCAAATCAATCGGCATATGGGAGGTGTTGAAATCTCCCGTAATAATGATGTTCTCCCCTTTCTTATGAAGCGCACCACATAATTCAAGCAGATGGGCGTAAAACTCGAGTTTATAGTCTACGCGTTGTTGTCCGCGCTGGCCATTCGGGAAGTAAATGTTGAAGAGACGCAGACCAGCCCAGGCCGTTTGAATGACGCGTCCCTCCACGTCAAACCTTGGCTCGCCCATGCCCATCACGATCTCATCAGGTTTTTGATTATAGAAAGTCGTCACACCGCTGTAACCGGGGCGTTCTGCCGCATTCCACACAAATGGAGATTTCAATACAGCACGCTGTGTTTCATTTAATTGCTCTTCGCGCGCCTTTACTTCCTGCAAACACAGGGCATCGGGCGTTTGTGCAAAGGCCCAATCCAATGCGTTTTTACCAAGCGCGGCACGAATGCCATTCACGTTCCATGTGATGATCTTCATCTTTAAGCCTATATTTGTTTTATGGTAAACTTGCTTTGAAGACAGGAGAATTATGGATAATACAACTGTCAAAACGATACTTTGTATCGAAGACGAACCCGAGATGATAGATTTGATCAGGCTTATTCTGGGTCGTCGTGGGTTTGATGTTCATGGTGCAGCGGGCGGTGTGGAAGGCATCAAGCTGGTTCGCGAATTGCTCCCAGATCTGGTTCTGCTTGATCTAATGATGCCTGACATGGATGGCTGGGAAGTATACCAACAAATGAAAGCAGAAGCAGCCACTCGCGACATCCCTGTTATCGTGGTCACTGCAAAAGCGCAGAACATCGATAAAGTGTTGGGCTTGCATATTGCAAAGGTGGATGATTACATCGCCAAGCCCTTCGGCCCGCAAGAGCTGATGGATAGTGTGGAAAAAGTATTCAGCCAACGATCATCCTGAAATCAATTTCTTATCCACCGGGCGGCAAAACAGCCGCTCGGTTTTATGATACAGATGCCCCGTCCCATTACCATAAACAACTTGAGCAAAAAAATTGATCACCCCGCCCGTGTGGGATATTGCGACTCATTCCTCTGCAAACTGCGAGGACTCATGTTTCGCAACCGCCTCGCGCTTGACGAAGGCCTGCTCCTGGTCGAAAAGCGGGATTCACGCCTCGACACTTCCATTCATATGTTCTTCGTGCCATTTGACCTGGCTGTCTTTTGGATCAACTCTGAAATGACCGTGGTGGACAAAGTCATCGCGAAATCCTGGCGCCCGGCCTATTTTCCTAAAGCAGATGCAAAATACACGCTGGAGATACACCCAGATCGCTGGGGAGATTACGAAATCGGTGACAAGGTTGAATTCAAGAATGTATAAACGCATTATTGTTTTTCTGCTTGTTCTAGCCAGCTTAATAATTTCAGCCCAACCCGTTCATGCCCAGGATTCAAGCGGCCCTATTTACATCGTGCAGCCCGGCGACAGCCTTTCAACTATTGCATCTCGATTCAATGTAAGCCTGAACGATCTTATGGCTGCAAATGGAATTACCGACCCAAATCAATTATCCGCGGGTCAAGAGCTTGTGATACCAGATCTCGAAGGTGTTACAGGGGTCTTGAGCACCGAGGTCATCAATTTCGGCGATTCATATCGCAGCCTTATGCGGCAGACGCAAGTGTCTGAAGATTTGTTCAAGAAACTTAATCATGTAGTGAGCCCTAGTGAATTTTATGTGGGCGTGAGTATGATTCTCACAGGGCAGGGCGAGAGCCAGAACAACAAACGAACTTCACCAGGCGCTGGTGAGTCATTGCTTGAAGTTGCAATAAAAAACAACACAGATGTATGGTCGCTGGCAGATATTAATGATCTACAAGGTTCATGGGATGGCCTGCCCGGTGATACATTATTTGCTCCCGGCGAAAGTAATGGAACAAATTCAACTGGCTTACCATCCGAATTTTTGAGCGCAGAGATACGCGACCTGCCCATCAAACAAGGTGGGACTGGGGTTATTAAAGTACAGACCATCCCCGGCGTTAAACTGGGAGGTTTGTTGGTTGACCATCCCTTGAATTTCTTTCTAAATGAAGATGGTACACAGATTGCCTTGCAAGGTGTGCATGCTTTACTCGAACCGGGCGTCTATCCCCTGCGGTTGGAGGCCACTCTCCCCGATGGAAGCAATCAATCCTACGAACAATTCATATTGATCATCTCAGGGAACTACCCTGATGACCCACTGCTTTATGTAGACCCTGCCACAATCGACCCGGCCTCTACTGAACCTGAATTACAACAATTGATCGAGATCACAACCCCAGCCACTCCTACAAAACTTTGGTCTGGAGATTTTATTTCCCCCGCCATTGCATACGCCGACTCGACCTACTTCACATCGCGCTATGGCAATCGTCGCATGTATATTGGTCAAGGCACTGAATTGCAAGTGCCGGGCTTTCACACCGGCCTGGATTTCGGCGGCGGAGATGGTTTAGCAATCACGGCTCCCGCGGCTGGACGAGTGGTGTTTGCAAGCCCATGGACTGTACGCGGCAACGCAACGATCATCGATCACGGCTGGGGAGTTTACAGCGGCTTCTGGCATCAATCCGCGATTCAGGTGCAGGTAGGCGATATGGTGGAACAAAACCAGGTGATCGGTCTTGTGGGCGGGACGGGGCGCGTAACTGGTGCGCATCTGCATTGGGAGTTGTGGGTAAACGGCATACAGGTGGATCCGCTCGATTGGCTGATCCAAACCTACCCGTAGTCATGAAGCGTTGCACTCTATCCATGAATATGCTACACTTTTGCAAAGGATTTCGCCGATGAATAACCTTGTCAACTTCCTGAAACAAAGCGACATTTTTTATCAGTTCACGCCAACCCAATTGGAGTTGGTCGGAAATTTATGCCAGGAAGTTGTTTTTAATTCGGGCGAACTGATCTTCCAGGAGAATAGCGGCAGCAAGGAATTATATGTGATCATGCAAGGTGAGGTGGATATTTTGATCAACCGCGACACAACGGGCGAACTAGGGAAGAAAGAGACTGCGGTGGCACGCCTTCGGCGGGGGCAATCTTTTGGGGAGGTAGCTTTAGTAGATGAAGGGCTGCGATCCGCTTCTGCGCGCGCCGCCCAAAAGGATACACGCCTGCTGGTTATCCAACGCGATAAGATCGTCATGCTGTGTGAGACGTATCCACAACTGGGCTACCGTTTGATGTATAACCTTGCCGCAGACCTAGCGATGAAAATTCGCAACACAGACCTGCGCATCCGCGAGCAGCTTTTATATAAACCCCACGAGAAAAAATAAGACTGTGTTAAAAGTCTAGACACGAACTCTTGACCTAGAACAAAAAGCGCCTTATTATTCATTATTAAATAAATTTAAGGCTATCCATATTTTTACTGTTATGGGATTGGGCCTAAAAAATCCAAAATCACAGGTTTTTTAGGCTTTATTTTTATATAGCTTCCACCAAAAGGAGGTGAGGCCGACACAGCAAGTATTGTCTACTGTTCGTTATCACCCCGCACCTGCGGGAGATTGAATTCACCTAACAAGATTTTGGAGGAGTACAGAAATGAATAAGCGTTTGCTCGCTTTACTATCCGTGTTGGTTCTCGCCAGCATGGTGCTTGCCGCTTGTGGCGCTCCCGCCACTGAAGCGCCTGCCGCCACTGAAGCGCCTGCCGCTACTGAGGCCCCCGCCGCTACTGAGGCCCCTGCCGCTACCGAAGCCCCCGCTACTTCCATGGGCACGATTAAGATCGCAACTCAGAGCCCGCTCTCTGGTGGTCAGTCCTTGCTCGGCGTTGCCATCAAGCAAGGCGCTGAATTGGCGCTTGAACAATTGGGTGGCGATTTGGCTGCCATGGGCTATGATGTTGAGTTGGCCCCGTATGATGACCAGGCCACCCCTGATGTCGGTGTCGCGAATGCTAAGAACATTGTTGCTGATCCCGAGATCCTTTGCGGTGTTGGTCACTTGAACTCCGGCGTTATGATCCCCTCTTCTGAGGAATATCACACCGCTGGTTTGGCCTTTGTTTCCCCTGCCAACACCAACCCTGTTGTGACCACCCGTGGTTACCTCGAAGTTAACCGTGTTGTGGGTCGTGACGATGTCCAGGCTCCTGCTGCTGAAGAATATGCTTTCAGCACACTTGGCGCGACAACCGTCTACGTTATTCACGACAAGACCGCTTACGGCCAGGGCGTAGCTGAATTCTTCCGCACCGCTGCTGAAGAAGATGGCATCGAAGTAGTGGCCTTTGAAGGCACTGAAGAAACTTCCAACTTTGATGCTATCGTGACCCCGCTGGTTGCTGCGAATCCTGACGTAGTGTTCTTTGCCGGTATCTACAACCAGGCTGGTGTGTTCTTCAAACAGGCTCGCGAAGCCGGTTACGAAGGCACCTTCCTCGGCACAGACGGTATGGATTCAAGCGATCTGGCCGATTTGGCTGGTGATGCTTTAACCAGCGGTGGCGGTATGGCTTACACCACCGTTGCCGGCCCTGCCAGCGCCTACCCGGCTGCTGCTCAATTCGTTGAAGACTACACCGCCAAATTCGGCGCTGCTCCTGAAGCATATGCTGCTCAGGGCTATGATGCCATGGGTGTCTGCTTGAACGCGATCAAAGTGGCTGCTGAAGCCGCTGGTGGTACACCCACCCGCACCCAGGTTGCTGAAGCCATTCGCGCTTCAACCTACGAAGGTCTCACCAGCACCATTGCCTTCGACGATATCGGCGATCTTCCCGTTGCCAAGTACTTCATCATCAAGGTTAACGCCACCTCGAAAGATACGTGGGCCTCGAACGAGATCATCGCTTCCTTCGACCTGCCATCCCCCGGCAAATAAAGTTTAGCTATTGCACGAAAACCTCTCTCCCTTTTAGGGAGAGAGGTTCATTAATATAAAAGGACAGGTATTGAAGAAATGAAACAATTCACATCAAACCCCTTTTACAAATTCATCATCTTTCCAATCGGGCAAATTATTGTTTTTGCATTGGGAGCAAGTCTGGTCCTGTCTCTTTTTATCGTGCTGCTCGCATTTGTGTTTCGCTCTGCCATGACAGAATTTGATCTCGTGGAACGCACCCTGGCAATCCTTCCACAGGTTGTGATCAATGGATTAACCATCGGTTTCGTCTATGCCACCATTGCATTGGGATACACAATGGTTTATGGCGTTTTGGAATTTATCAATTTTTCACATAGTGAGATTTTCATGGTTGGGGGTGTAGTTGGTGTTGAATTATTGGCTTATTTCGATCATACGGGCGCTTTGCATACAATGAATCAATATGTGCTCATTGGGCTCGCAATTCTGCTTGGTATGATCGTCTCCAGCGCACTAGCTGTATCCGTTGAGCGGGTTGCTTATAAGCCATTGCGCGGCGCTCCCCGCCTGGTACCGCTCATTTCAGCCATTGGCATGTCATTCTTTTTGCAGGACGCGGTCCGCCTTATCCTCAGCCTGACAACGGGCGAGTTCAATGTAATTCTGCCAAGCTTTGGGACCTTCGATGAATTCATGGTCCTGGCGGTACCCGGTATAGCAACCCCTCTGCGCTTTCAAATAAAATCCATTCTTCTGGTTGGCGTAACCGTGGTTATGCTGGTGGGATTGAATTACCTGGTGAATGGCACCAAAATTGGCAAGGCGATCCGCGCAGTTGCGCAGGATCGTCCATCTGCGAGTCTGATGGGTATTAACGTCAATATGATCATCTCGATCACCTTCTTGATTGGCGGCGCCCTGGGCGGTGCGGCTGGAGTGCTTTTTGCGCTCAAAGCCACCCGTCTTGATCCATTCGTTGGCTTCTTCCCAGGCTTGAAGGCCTTCACTGCTGCGGTACTGGGCGGTATCGGAAATTTAACAGGTGCCTTGCTTGGGGGATTGATCCTGGGCCTGCTTGAATCTTTCGGCGCATCCTATCTTTCCACATTCACGAATGGCGCATTCGGTGCGGAATATAAAGATATTCTCGCCTTCGCCATTTTGATCCTTGTGCTTATTCTTCGCCCGTCTGGTTTGCTTGGTCAAACCGTCGCGCAGAAGGCATAATCCGTTTTCAGGAAAAGGCAAACCCCATGAAAACATTCTTCATTGAACTGTACAAGAAAGCCAATCAGGGTCCATGGCCGTATATCATTACGTTCGGGCTTTTAGCTCTTGGCAGCGTAATGGTATATCAAAGCCCCAGATCATTGTCAGCATTTCTTACGTTGATGCTTTGCCCCATGATGGTTTACTTTTTGAAAATGAATCCAAAAGTAAAAATCTTTATTGGGATTTTGCTCACCATCGTAATTATTCCGGTGCTGGGTATCCGCAACATCTTTTACCTTGAGGTGATCTTTCAAATGGCCGTCTTCGCGGCCCTGGCACTTGGGTTGAATATCGTAATCGGTATGGCGGGGCTGTTGGATCTTGGATACGTTGCGTTCTATGCTGTAGGAGCTTATACGTGGGCGATCTTCGGCTCGAAGCAGCTCTCCTTATTGCATTCAGTTCCAGGCGCGGCTCCGGCTGGCGCGGAATTCGCACTTGCACCTGCATGGTTCTGGTTCTTCCTATTTCTTGGGATCGGCCTTGCCGCCCTGGCAGGTATTTTGCTTGGCCTGCCGGTGCTTCGCCTGCGTGGTGACTACCTTGCCATCGTTACACTTGGCTTTGGTGAAGTAATCCGCGTGCTGGCGCTAAACCTGGATAAGCCAATCAATCTAACCAATGGGCCGCAAGGCATTACACCAATTCAACGCCCTCCCCTACCTCCCGATTTCGTTATGGATCCCATTCGCAGCCTTCTTACACCGCTCGTGGGGCATTCTCCAACAGATGCGGAATTCTATAATGTATTTTTCTATCTGCTGGCGCTCGTCGTGATCATGATCGCCATTGGAGTGGCAACCCGTCTGGAAGATTCACGCGTCGGGCGCGCCTGGACAGCCATCCGAGAAGATGAAACCGCAGCTATTGCCATGGGCATTCCACTTGTAAAGATGAAACTTGCTGCCTTCGCCGCAGGAGCATCATTTGCAGGTTGCATGGGAGTATTGTACGCAGCCAACCGCACCTTTGTGAGCCCTGAGACCTTCAACTTCCTGCAATCCATTGGCGTGTTGACCATGGTTATTCTTGGCGGCCTTGGCAGTATTCCCGGCGTGATCTTCGGTGCATCAGCAGTCGTCATTCTCAATATTCAGGTTCTGCAAAATTTCTCTCTTTACCTGAGCGCCCTGCGCCAAAGTGACGCTGTCATCCCGATCATAAACTTTGCCTGGAAGGATCTTTCCAATCAGTTGGACCCAGCCAAATATCAAAAGCTTGTGTTCGGGGTCATTCTGGTTGTGATGATGATCTTCCGTCCATCAGGCCTTATCCCAGCCGAGCGCCGTAAACGCGAACTCGTTGAAGACAAAGAATAAGTGGAAGTGACCTATGAGCCTCCTCCAAACAACTGACGTTGTAAAACGCTTCGGCGGCCTGGTTGCCGTCAACAAAATGAACTTCTCCGTAGACGAAGGACACATTGTCAGCATTATCGGTCCGAACGGCGCAGGAAAGACAACTTTCTTCAACAGCCTCACTGGCATCTATCGGCCGGAAGAGGGCGAAATCATGTTCAAGGGCCATTCACTGCTCGGGCTGCGGCCAGACCAGGTCTCATCCCGCGGCATCTCCCGTACCTTCCAAAATATCCGCCTATTCGGAAGTATGACCGTGATCGAGAACATCCTTGTCGGAATGCATAACCAATTGCAGCAAGGCGCAGTCGATGCACTCTTCCGTTCGAAAAAATTCAACGAAGAGGAAAAAGAAGCGGAACAAAAAGCCAGCGCCCTTATGGAATATGTTGGATTGAAAAATGTAGGGAATGAAGTGGCACATAACCTGCCTTACGGAGGCCAGCGCCGCATCGAAATTGCCCGCGCCCTCGCCGCCAACCCGACATTGTTGCTGCTCGATGAACCCACAGCTGGGATGAACCCGAATGAGACTGAATCCGCAATCAAATTATTCCGACGAATTCGTGATGACAAGGGAATCACCATCCTTTTGATCGAGCATGACATGCGTGTGGTGATGGGTATATCGGAACGCATCAGCGTAATGGACTACGGCGAAAAGATTGCCGAGGGCACGCCCCTGGAGATCCGCAAGAACCAACGCGTGATCGAAGCATATCTTGGCAGGGAAGCTGCCGCATCGAAGGACTAGGAGAATCCGCATGGGAAAATTACTTGAACTCACAAATGTCCATTCCTATTACGGACACATCCACGCCCTGAAAGGCATTTCGCTTTATGTGGAAGAGGGCGAGATCGTAAGTTTGATCGGTTCCAATGGCGCTGGAAAAAGCACCACCCTGCGCACCATTTCTGGCATCATCCACGCCCGCGAAGGAAAAATTCTACTTTCGGGGAATGACATCACCCACACCGAACCACATAACGTAGTCAGCCTGGGCGTTGGGCATGTGCCTGAGGGACGCGGTATCTTTCCAAAGTTGACCGTTCAGGAAAATTTGGATATGGGCGCTTTCACCGTCAATGATCAGAAACTAATCGACGAGCGCAGCGCATTGGTCTTTGAATTGTTCCCACGTCTAAAGGAACGTATCAGCCAGTTTGGTGGCACCCTTTCCGGTGGTGAACAGCAGATGCTCGCTATTGGACGCGGCCTCATGCAGAATCCGCGCATCCTGATGCTCGATGAGCCATCCATGGGGCTGGCGCCTGTGCTGGTGGATGTAATCTTTGATACCATCAGAAAGTTGAACGAGCAGGGCACCACGATTTTGCTTGTGGAGCAAAACGCTTTGATGGCGCTCTCTGTGGCACACCGTGGATACGTACTTCAAACGGGCAGTATCGTCTTAACCGATGACGCCGCAAAGCTCAAGAAAAACGAGATGGTGCAAAAGACATACCTGGGTATTGACTAACTACCTGAACTAACACAAATTAAGTGAGACCCGTTTTCGGCCACAGGCATGAAAGCGGGTCTCTTCGCAAAATACCATGAACATACCTAAAACAGCAGACATTGTCATCATCGGCGGCGGCGTAATGGGAGCCAGCGCGGCCTATCATCTAGCAAAGTGCGGCCTGAATAATATCGTCCTGCTTGAGAAAGAGAATTTCTTCGGGCAGGGTGCCACAGGCAGGTGCGCGGGCGGTGTGCGTTATCAATTCTCTACGGAGATCAACATCAAGTTGTCGCTTGAAAGCCTGCCGATGATCGAACGCTTTAAGGATGAAATCGGGCAGGATGTTGGTTACAAACAATGCGGATATTTGCTCGTGGCAACCAATGAAAAAGATGCCAGCAGTTTCAAGCGCAATGTCCAACTGCAAAACAGACTCGGTGTGCCAACCCAACTATTGAGCGGAGACGAAATCCGTGCGCGATTGCCTTTGATGAAATTCGAGGACGCCATTGCGGGGACATTTAATCAAAAGGATGGCGTCGTTGACCCGAACAGCGTGGTGATGGGGTATATCAGCGCGGCGCAGAAGATGGGAGTGAAAGCCGTCAACGGCGCGGAGGTATTTGGAATCACCGTCAGCGGAAGCGAGGTTGAAGAGGTGCAAACAAGCCTGGGCGCGGTGAAGACGCGGTTGATCCTAAATGCGGCAGGCCCCTGGGCGAGTCAAATCGGTCAGATGGCGGGTGTTGATATCCCGGTCATCCCCCTCCGCAGGCAGATGCTCACGACAACTGCATTGAAAGATGTCCCAGAAGATTTTCCGTTCGTGATCGATTTTGCGAAGTCACTTTATTTTCATCGCGAAGGTGAAGGCTTGTTGATTGGGATGAGCAATCAGAATGAAAAGCCTGGCTACGATCAAAGTGTGGATGAAGATTTTGAGTTGATAAATCTGGAAGCTGCGATTGAAAGAATGCCCTTGGTTGAAAAAGCGGGCCGCGCCTCACATTGGGCTGGGCTTTACGAAGTGACACCAGATGCGCACCCGATCCTTGGAAATACAAATGTAAAAGGCCTAATGCTTTGCACAGGTTTTTCAGGGCATGGCTTTATGCACGGGCCGATCTCTGGAAAATTAATGAGCGAGTTTATCCTGGATGGAAAATTTTCAAGCGTGGATGTTTCCATGCTGGACTTAAAACGTTTTGAAGAGGGCCGTTTGATTCAAGAGTACAATGTAGTTTAAATTCAATAGACCTGACAGGTTTCTACACAGCTCTAATAACCAAACAGATTTTGATTCACAAACATCCCGATTAACTTATGTCCCTATGAAACCTGTCAGGTCTGAGATATGAGACCATGACATCAGCAGAGATCATCACAATTGGAACGGAAATATTACTCGGTGAAATTGTAGACACCAACACACGCCACATCGCGCGGATATTGCGCAGCATGGGCGTGGATTTGTATCGCACCATCACCATCGGCGATAACGTGGATCGTATTGCAAGTGCAATTCACAACTCAATGGAACGCGCAGATATTGTTATCACCACGGGCGGGTTGGGTCCCACCATTGATGACCCCACGCGTGATGCTGTTGCAAAAGCCCTCGGTGTGGAAACCGAATTTCGCGAAGACCTTTGGCAGCAAGTCGTTGAAACGATAGCGCGCTATGGGCGCAAACCATCTGAAAATCAAAAGCGGCAGGCCTATGTTCCAAAGGGCGCGCTCGGTCTTAAAAACCCCGTCGGCACTGCGCCCTGTTTCATTGTTGAAAAACCCTCATCCCCATCCCCGCTCCCAAATGGGGAGAGGGGCGCAGGGATGAGGGTAGTCATCTCCCTGCCCGGCGTGCCGCATGAAATGGAACATGTTCTGCATGAGTCGGTCATCCCGTATTTGCAGGAAAGATTCAACCTCGATCAAATCATCAAGGTGCGCATTTTGCATTGTGCGGGCCTCGGCGAAGGCATGATCGATGAAAAGATCGCAGACCTTGAAACCCTCAACAACCCAACCGTCGGTCTCGCGGCGCACACAGGCGTTGTGGATATTCGTATCGCTGCAAAAGCGAAAAACGAAATCGAAGCCAATGAAATGATCGCGAAGATCGAAACTGATATACGCGAAAGACTCGGCAATATCGTTTTTGGTGTGGATGAAGATAAGCTCGAAAACGTCCTGCTGGATCTGATCGCAAAACGCGGCTTGACTCTCACTGCCATCGAATCTGGACTCGATGGACTGCTGGCGCGAAAAGTACCTCACACCGCTTCATTCCCTAATCTGAATCCTGCTTCCCTGATGGAGGTCTTACGCGCCGCCCGAGCCGATTCAAAAGCAGACCTTGCGCTCGGTGTTTCCGTTTATATGGATGAGCGCGCCGCCGAGATGGCAATGATCACACACAAAGGCGAAAAGACGCATCGCATCACCTATGGCGGCCCGCCGCGCAGTTTGCCGCGCTGGAGCATGAACCTGGCGCTGAACTGGCTGCGCATGACATTGGAGGAAATGGATTAATGCCTGCGCCTAAACGACGCAAAGACACACCCTGGGTAGCACTTGCCTGGGCATTGAACATAATCGGCCTGGGCGCGATTGCGCTGGTACTGATAGCATACTGGGCCCTCCAGCCCGCACTTGCTGCACCTCAGGCTAAAAACCCAATGTACACGGCCACACTTCCCGCCACATACACCGCAGACCCTTTATCGCTATATCTGCCAACCGTTACACCAAATCCGCGTTCCACAATGATCGTGGTGCAGACCGCAACTCCATTCGTATTGCTTGAAGGTGATACTCGCCGGACGATCATTGGGTACTCCGTCTCGGGCCGCCCGATTGAAGTTTATACCTTCGGAAACGGTGAAAATGAACGCATGATCGTGGCAGGCATTCATGGTGGCTACGAATGGAATACGATAGCGCTGGCAGATGAATTGATCACCCATATCTCCGAAAACCCAGATGTGATCCCCACCGATGTAACACTATACATACTGCGAAATCTAAACCCCGATGGCGATGCACGCGACCACGGCATTGACGGGCGCATCAACGACCACGGCGTGGACTTGAATCGCAACTTCCCCACCAACTGGGCCGCAGATTGGGATCGTGACGGATGCTGGAGCTACGGCCCTACAACGGGCGGCGCAGGCCCAGGCTCGGAGCCAGAGACACGCGCCATGATGTACTTCTTGCAAACCCATAATGTGGAAACGCTGATCAGTTATCACAGCGCCGCGCTGGGTGTTTTCCCTGGTGGCGAACCCTGGGAAAAAAACTCAATTGAGTTTGCGAAGGCACTCGCCAAAGTTACTAATTATCCCTTCCCACCCATAGACACGGGTTGTGCCTTCACAGGCACACTTGCAGATTATGCCGTTGAACTCGGCGCAGTCTCGGTAGATATGGAACTCTCAACGCATAAATCTACAGACTTCAAACAAAATTTGAAAGCGCTGGAAGTTTTGTTGAATTGGAAATAATAATCACTTGTGGACTCGAAAATCTCCCGATTTTCGAGATCCAACGTCAGAGACGTTGGAGTCCAGATTAAAAAAGGAGATTGAATGACTCAAAAAGCAGATACATTATTCACGAACGCCATCGTCCTAACTATGGATGGCAAATTAAACCAATATGATCGCGGCGCAGTCGCTGTCAAAGGGGATTCGATTGTTGCGGTGGGACTCGAAACAGATATCAAAAAAGAATATTCAGCAAATGAAATTATTGATTGCAGCGGCAAGGTATTGATGCCGGGCCTGGTCAACGCGCACACCCATGTGCCCATGACTCTCCTGCGCGGCCTGGCCGATGACCTGAGGCTGGATGTTTGGCTGATGGGTTACATGCTGCCCGTTGAACGCGAATTCGTCTCACCTGAATTTGTTCGGTTGGGCACATCCATCGCCTGTGCCGAGCAGATCCGCAGCGGGGTGACAACGTTTAACGATATGTATTACTTTGAAGATGATATTGCCCAGGCCACAGCCGATGCGGGCATGCGTGCGGTCTGCGGGCAATCTATTATGAAATATCCTGCGCCGGATGCGGCGGCTTATGAAGATTCGCTGGCATACGCACGTGAGTTTATTAAGAAATGGAAAAACCATCCGCTGATCGTCCCTGCGGTTGCGCCGCACGCACCTTACTCCACCACGCCTGAAATTCTGCGCACCTGCGCCGAACTTGCCAAAGAATTCGATGTGCCTTTGCATATTCATATTTCTGAAACCGCATTTGAAGTTCAAACCATGCGCAATGAACAAGGGATGCCCGTTGTGCCATACGTCAAAAAGCAGGGCCTGCTTGAAGCGAAAGTGATTGCCGCGCATTGTGTCCATATTGATATTGGTGAAATAAAAACTTTGCAGCATGTCAATGCTGGCGTGGCGCATAATCCGTCGTCAAATCTCAAACTTGCTTCTGGGTTTGCGCCTGTGCAAAAAATGCTGGATAACGGACTCAACGTGGGCATCGGCACAGACGGCCCCGCTTCCAATAATGACCTCGACATGTTCGAGGAAGTGCGCCTCGCTTCCTTCGTGGCGAAGGCTTCTTCCAATGACCCGACCATCCTCCCTGCTGCGACTGCGCTCTTAATGGCAACTCGGATGGGAGCACAAGCGCTTCACATCGGACATTTGACGGGGTCGCTCGAACCGGGCAAACGCGCAGACCTGATCCTTGTCGACACATCGCCATTGCATAACTCTCCCCGCTTCCGCCGTGACCCGAACAATGCCTATGCTCAATTGGTCTTCGCTTCCAAATCCACCGATGTGACGGATGTAATGGTCAATGGAAAATGGCTAATGCGGGATCATAAACTTCTTACTTTGAATGAAGAAGAATTGCTTAAGCAGGCTCGTGAATTGGCGACGAAGATCGATGCCTTCCTGATCGAACGTGAACAGTCTGTGCTTTCAAAGCTGATCGCACTGGGCGGCTCGATGGAACAGGAGTCATTTGAGGTGCAGGTAAAGGTCAAGGTAACGGAACCAGACCAACTGGTCCAGAAATTGAAGCGGCCCGAGATCGAGATCACGGCCTATAAACACTATCATCAATATGACGATTATTTCCTGTTCGACGATCCAGCCCAGGGACGGCTGCGCTTCCGTGAAGATAACCTGATCAACGAAAAAGGTGATGTGCAAAATGTACGTTCGCGTTTGACCCTGCTCGGACAAAAACGTGAAGGCGAGATCGTGCATGATGTGCTGCTTTCACGCAGCCGCTTCCTTGCCCCGGCTGTACATACATCCCGTTTCTATCGCGAATACTTCAAGCCGAAACAGGAAGTGTCGGTGGAGAAGAACCGCCTGCGCTGGCACATCCGTTATAAGAATACGGAATTTTTTGTCAACCTTGATGAAGTGAACGCGCCGCAAATGGGGTACTTCCTTGAGATCAAGAGCCGCACTTGGAGCCGCAAGGATGCAGACCGCAAAGCGGAACTGGCAAGTGAATTATTGAACCTGCTCGGTGTGGGCGATGCCGAGGCGGTGACTCAGGACTTGATCGAAATTTTGACTGAGGCATGACAATGTCATTGCGAGGAGCCGCTCTTGTACTTTGGCGACGAAGCAATCCCCAACTACGAGGAGATTGCTTCGGGCTGGGTCTCGATACAACCTCGAAGAGCACTCGGTCTACTCGACCACCAGCCCTCGCAATGACGGGAGAAATATAATATGGAAACCATCAGAAAAAGCATTGCCGTGTTTTGCGCGATCTCATTCATATTTACTGGTATCGTCGCGCTCTTCCTGTTTAACTTTGACCAAAGAGCCTTTACCGCGGAGACTTATCAAAAAGCATTTGCGCGCGAGGATTTTTACAACAAGCTGCCCTCCGTGATGGCAGATGCGATGACATCCTCAAATGCAGACTCAAGCCAGTTTCCGGTGATGCTGCGTGGCCTGGGCAAAGAGGGATGGGAGGCTTTCTTCCGCGGCCTGCTCCCGCCCGAGTCATTGAAGGTGATGGGCGATGATCTGCTTAACTCAACCTTTGCCTACCTCAACATGCAAACGGATTCAGCGCAGCTTAATCTCGTTCCATTGAAAACAAACATGGCAGGTGATGCGGGTGTGCAAGCCGTATTGACATTATTGGGCACGCAACCTGATTGCACCTTCATCCAGATTGCCCAGATGACCATTGGTCTGCTTTCAGGCGAGGAAGTTGCATTTTGTAAACCGCCCGCAGAATTACTTTCAGCGCTGACGCCTGTGATACAAGGTCAATTGCAGTTTACGGCCTCGGTGCTCCCAGACCAGGTGACCATCATCAGTGCGCCGTCTCAAAACGACCCGCGCCCAAGATTAAAAACTGCCAGGCTCGTCATGCGGCTTAGTCCCATTTTGCCGCTGGCCTTTCTATTAGGATTAACGATCTTTGGGGTCAGGTCGCTGAAAAATTGGTTGAGTTGGTGGGGAATTCCATTTTTTATCACAGGTTCGATTGCCTTTGTGATGAGCCTGCTCGGCGCACCTGTATTGGGCGCAATCTTCCAACAGATACTCATCAGCCGCATGTCCATCTACCTCCCCACTATTCTGCTGGATTACGCCAGCGACCTTGCTGCGGTGATGGTGCAGGCTTTGCTTAGTCCCGTTATGTGGCAGGGGCTGGGGTTGACGCTCGTTGGTATGGTGATGATAGCGGTTTACTTTTTCATCAAATGGAGAGAAACAAAATCATTATGATATAAAAAATAACGCGGAATAATCCGCGTTATTTTTATGGCAACCATATACTTGACGCATAACTTACTTATCCCCATCCATTTTTATATTCTAATCTTTATCTCAAAATATTCAATTTTAGTTTTTCCGCGATTTAACAATTTAGCTGGTATGTCATTATAGATCTGTTCAGGGTGATCCGATAATAATATTCTATTTTCGGAGGGTTTTCCATAGATCAAATCGCTGTAGTGAAAAGTTTTAAACTCATATTCTCCTTCAAGTTTTCCCTGAAACATTATATTGATTTGGAATATAGATTCTCTGGTGTAGCTCATTCCATATCGAACTATATCGCTTCCCATTCGAGCAAGATTTATATCATCGCCATTCTCTGTCTTGGTTGAGGCAATATCGCATATTAATAAGGTTCTGGGAATATCAGGTCGTAGTTCGATCATTTTTTCTGCACTCGTTCCACTTTGTCCGATCCAAAATAGTAAAGCATTATCTTCGATGGAGGCTTGAGACACACGGTTTGTTTCAGGAGTGTAATCGAAGTGTTCATAATGTATCAATGCTTGAAATTCAATGATCTTCTTTTTCTCCAGATTCTTGACATTAATAGCGGCAAGATTTATATTTTTCCCATCTATGAATGATTCGCTAGGAAGGCGTTCTATGCTCAAAGCAAACTGACCCGGAATTCTTTCCGCGATTATTTTCGCTTGCCCGACATGAATCTTAGATGCCTCATGAATAAAAAGAAATGGAAATATAAAAACCAAAAACAAGATGGCGATGGTTGCTCTTGTCAAATCGAGTCTTATTTCAGCACTAAAATCATTCACTAACGTCATGATAAAGGGTGGAAATGCGCCAATCAAAGCAGCGAATACCAAACAATCAAACATCAATAGCAGTATTAAAAAACCGAAAAGAAACTTCATCGGCTTAGCCCATCGCAAAATGGCTTTTAATGTAGAAATCAAAACCATCCTTATATACTTAATTGTTTGCATAATTGCTGTGGTGGTTTCATCTATTTCCATATACCAGTCTCCCGCCATATTTTACCCCTTCTGACGACTTAGATACCCTGTGCGTCTAGTTATAGTTATCAATTTTTTACGGACATCCATTCTCCAGATGTTCTTCAAAAGTGACTGCGAAGGTGTGATAGCCTGGGTTATCACAAGCGGCTTGAAAATAATAATAGGGCGAGATTTCAGGGAATGCCACGGCCTGTAACGCATCCAAGCTGGGGTTGGAAATGGGCGTTGGTGGCAGTCCGGGATAAAGATAGGTGTTGTACGGGGAGTCGAATTGCAAGTCAGCCAGGCTGAGAGGATTTTTCCACCAGGTATTTTCAAAGGGATCATAGCCGAGGGCGTATTGGATGGTCGGGTCACTGCCGAGGGTCATGCCGATGTTCAGGCGGTTAATGAAAACGGATGCGATCAATGTCATCTCTTCGATCTCAATCGATTCGCGTTCCACGATGGAAGCAAGGGTAACTGCCTCGTAGACGTTTAGTCCCTGAGCTTCAAAGCCCGCGCGCATTTCATCCGTGATATGGACTGCAAAATTGCGCGCAACGGTATCGAGCAATTGATCCACTGTTGTGGTGCGCGGCAGGATGTAGGTATCGGGGAGGAAGAATCCTTCCATGGTGGAGGGAGATACAAAGTCAAGGACTTGAGGCGGAGTGTTTGCAGCGGAGAGAAAATCTTCGGGAGAAATATCCAGGCCTGAGGTTGGGAGAGAAGCGGCGATCTCTTCCATCCGCCAGCCTGGGATGATGACCAGGGTGATGTCTGTTGGAGTCGCATCCTGCACTTCGCGGGCCACGTCAATGATCGAAAGCGCGGGGCTGAGGACATAATCGCCAGATTGAATGGTGAGGTCGAGGCCTGTGTAAATTAGATAATCAAGCAGGGCTTGCGAATTAAGTATGAGACCAGCCTCTTCCAGTCGAAGCACAATGGAGGCAACCGACTCACCCTGGTCAATGGTAAAGCGTTGCTCGGTGCCGTTCGGGTCGAGGGGTATGGTGAGCAGATCGCCATGCGAAAGCAATCGCCGCGAATAATCGATACGTTGCGCGATGGAAAGCGCGCGCGCGGGCGGGCCATACAACAACGATGCACGCCCGGGGATATAGCCAAAAGCAAAATATACACAGGCAAGAATGCTGATGACGATAAAAGCAAGAATAAAATGAAGTTGATAACGACGAGGATTAAATTTACGATTTACCATTTTTGATTTACGATTTCTTATTGGTGGTGGTCGAGCGGTTGTCGAGCCTGTCGAGACATAGGCTGAGTGTTTTTCGAGGCCGTACACTGCACCGAGCGCAGTACGGTGTCGAGACCACAATTTACGCATCACAAATTACGGATCACGTATCCCGTTGCGCCTCAAGATAAGATTGCAAAATGACCACTGCCGCGAAGGCATCCTGATGGCCTGCTCGTTTTTTACGAGAAACACCAAGTTCTATGCGGGCACCGCGGGCAATTTGTGTGCTAAAAGATTCATCCCACATTTTAACGGGAATATCCGTTTGATTCTTTAGTTCATCCGCAAAACGTGCAGCGCGGCGGCCTGCGAGATTGGGGTTTCCATCTTCGTCAAAGGATTGACCAATGATAATGAGAGCAACCTCGTTTTGCATGGCGAGCTCAGCCACCTGTGCCGCATCGACAATACGCGAAACATGCTGAATGACTTTCAAAGGGCTGGCGATGGTTCCAGTGGAATCGCTTAATGCAATGCCGATCCGCTTTTCGCCGTGGTCAACTGCGAGGATTCTCATGGTTGAATTCCTAGCCACAGGGGCTCAGAGAAAAGCTCTGTGTCTCTGCGACTCTGTGGCATTTTTATTTAAGTTCCACAGAAATATTGAACGGGACCAGAGGCATCCACTTCCACCAGGCTGGGCGGATCGTGATCTGAGGTTCATCTCTTAATTCAAACGTATTCATCAATTCGATTTGTGCGCGTGCTGAGTTTAATCCACGAACCATGGAAAACACTTTAGCTTCGTCGATATCGCGCAGTGTAATTTGAGTTGCTTCCAATTCAAAATGTGTGACTCCAGAAGAGTCGGTTACAGGGCCAGCTAGCGGCTTGAATGTCACTTCGCCGAAAGGAGAAAATCCATGGGGAATGGATGCACTCAATGTGGAAACTGCCAATTGACTCAGATCACCACTTGAAATGTAACGGGCAGAGAATTCCACTTTCATTTTTAACACGAGTGTTTTACCTAGCTCGCCTTCTGGTGGGGAAAATTCCTCCAGCAAGGTTTCAGTGATTTCAAATGTATCCAGCAGCAGAAGATCATCGGCGCCGATCTGCGCACGCATTTGCGTTTCGGCAGAACGGCGTAAATTTTCAAGCATTACATCCCGCAATTCGGCACGGTCTTCATCGCTTGCGCCAATCACTTTTGTATCCGTGCCTCCAGTGGTTGCATCTGGGTTGGTCACTATTACCAAAAGCCCCAGCGGGCCTTCAACAATTGAAATCGAATCTGGTTCAACGTTTCCCTGCGAGCCTGCCTCAACTGCCTCAATTTTTACTTCCACAAATTCATCCACACCAGCAGGCAATCGCACATCGTTCAAAGTTACAAAGCGAATCAAATCAACGGTGGAAATGTTCGTACCTGCGGGGATCTCAATTTCATCCTGCCCCAAATTCGTGAAGCGCGCAACGCCCGCTGACTTTGCCTTTGGCAACGTGATTGTACTGGTCACCGCCAATGATTGCTCTGCCTCTACAATAACAGATAAAGTCTGCGCGGGGATGTCACCAGTTAAGGAGACGGATTCGAATGACGGGCTCGCGTTCACTGGAATGATGATGGATTGAGTCTGCGATTCGGGATACAAAGTCACCGCGGCACGTGGGACAAAGATGCCTGCTACTGCTAAAACGGCCATTACCCCCGCTGTAAATGTGACCACGCGCCCAACCAGCGATGTCCGCCATGCGGGTTCTTTTATATGCACCTCACCCCGCATCTGACGCAGGTCACGTTGTGGAGGCTTCGGGATACGCTGAGTCCTCGGAGCAGAATCAGACCACAGGTCCTTTTGAGCCGAGGCTGTTGAAATGAAAACAGGAATACCAAGCGACTCCGCATCTCGTCTCACATTTGCACGGCGAGTCACCAAGCCCAATTGAGCCCCAAGCGAATCCGCGTGGCGCTGGAGGACTTTCAAATCCAACAAGCGCAACGTGACCTTTTCATACTTCGGCCACACCAACAGAATGCGCGGCGTCTTCGCCCATGATAATTTATCGCGGACGGAGATGAGGTCATCGTGAGATTCTAGGGTGATGATTTTTGTTTTCAAAAATAAACCTTGATGAACAAAGATGAACAGTGATAATTAAAGGCGATTTATAGTTTTGATGATTTCCATGTTGGTGATGGATACAAACGGCGGATTTGGATTTTTGGTTGTCCAAAGTTGATAAGTAGGCAAGCAGGCAAACCTGTTGCACGGAGGTAATTGAACGCTTGTGCCAGATGCTCATTTGTAAGAGTAGAGACCGCTTTCAACTCCACGATCACAAGATCATTCACAAGCATATCTAAATAAAACTCACCAACTACTACACCGTCATAATTAACTTTTATGAAATGCTGCTAGACAATTTTCGAACCATCTTTTTTCATTTCATGGATATGAGCGTTTTCATAAACTTTTCCGATAAAGCCGATCCCAAGTGTATTGCTAACCTTGTAAGCACAGCCAATAATTCTTTCTGTGATCTTATCAAGTTCCAAATCAGCCATGCAACACCTCACCTAATCAACCCATCAAGAAATCTCTGTTCATCCCCGTTCATCTCTGGTTCAAAGCTCTAGCCTTTTCAACCAATCCAGGCAGGGACTTTAAAAATGAATCCACATGTTCAGGTGTGGAATCGACGCCAAGCGTGATTCGCAAAGAGCCCAAAGCCCAATCGCGTGAGTGACCCAAGGCGGTGATCACTTCACTTGGTTCAGGATTTCCTGTTTTGCAAGCGGAACCAGAAGAGCAGGCAAAGCCAGCGGAATCAAGCATCTGCAATAACAGGTTGCCGTCTACATCTTTGAAGACGAAAGAAGCGTGATTCGGGAGTCGGGAATCGGGATGCCCAGTTAATTGAGAATCAGAAATCGTTTCAAGAACCTGTCCAATGATATGGTCGCGCAACGGTCTCACATGAGCTGTTCGTGCTTCGAGTTCTTCTGCCGCAAGCCGCAGGGCTTCTGCAAAGCCAACGATATATGGAACATTCTGCGTCCCCGCCCGCAGACCATATTCCTGCCCCCCACCTGTAAGATGAGGAACAAGCTTCGTCCCTTTGCGAATGTACAACGCACCTACACCTTTGGGCCCGTAAAATTTATGCCCACCGAGTGACATTAAATCCACGCCTAGTTTTTCCACGTTTACATCTAAATAGGCAGCAGCCTGAACTGCATCAGTATGAAAGAGAATGTTGTTTGCCTTCGCAATTTCAGCCAATTCAGGGATCGGATTGATCGTGCCTATCTCGTTATTTGCGTACATCACCGAGGCAAGCGCCGTATTATTGCAAGCTGCTTTGCTCAAAGACTCGGGCGTAACTGCGCCATATTCGTTTATATCCAGCCATTCAAGCAAGAAGCCATATTCCTTTTCAAGCTGCTCGGCGGTTTTGCTAACAGCATGATGTTCGGTCTTGGCGGTTAGTATCCATTTTTCGCCTGAAGCGTTGCGCCTTGCGATGGCTGCTCCGCGCAGAGCCAGGTTGTCCGATTCCGAGCCACAGGAAGTGAAGATGATCTCATCAGGCTTGCAATGCAAGACGGACGCGACCTTCTCCCGCGCTTCATCCACTGCGGATTCAGCTTTTTGCCCTAATCGATGCACAGAAGATGGATTCCCATAGTTTTCACGGAAATACGGCAGCATGGCGTCTAAAACGCGCTGGTCAACAGGTGTAGTGGCGGCATAATCAAGGTAAATCATGAAAGGGATTATAGCAAACAAATTGTGGCCGATGATAAAATCGGGTAATGATGAAATATTGGGTTAAAACAGCAAGCGGAATCATCGGGTCGTTTATTATCCTTGCCATGCTCTTTGCAAACCAAGTAGGTTTGGATAAGGACCCTGTCTGGGGGGCAAAACGCTATATTCTATTATTCATTGGCGTATTTATCCTTACCATATCCCTGCTCTACCGCGAAGATAATTTCATCGGTCAGGCATTTCAGACTCACACAGGTCAGCTTTACCTCGCTGTGGGAATTTTAAGCGCTGCCATCATTATCATTTACATCTGGGTCATCTCAATCGGACTATGGACAACCTGGCCGAATGAAACGAGCTACTATGATCTGCTCGCAACTGCATTCAGTCATGGTCAAATTGCGTTGGAGGTCAAACCCGATCCTGCGCTGCTAACACTTGAAAACCTTTACGAGCCAGCTAGTCGCGAAGGTCTTTCCGTATTATGGGATGCCACGCTTTATAAAGGCAAATACTATCTTTACTGGGGGCCTGCACCTGCATTGTTCCTGGCAATCATCAAGTTACTCTACGAGCCCGAGATAGGTGACAAGGCCATAACTTTTGTATTTGTGGCAGGCACATTCATATTCTTGACTCTCCTGATCCTGGAGTTATGGAATAAATATTTTCTCGAAACACCACGCTGGGCAGTTTTATTGGGAATTGCATTCGCAGGTCTGGTCAACCCCATGCTCTATATCTTAATTGAGGGCCGCATTTACGAAGCTGCGATCATCGGCGGACAGTTCTTTCTGGTCGGCGGTTTATATTGGTTGATCGCTGCATTCAATCGTCCATCGCCCTGGCGTCTCACGTTGGCGGGATTATTTTTCGCGCTTGCAGTAGGCTCTCGCACAACATTAGCCGCGGCCATTGCATTCCTCGCGCTCATCGTTCTCATTTGGGCTATCAAATCACAACAAACAAGAGCCTTTGCATTCATCACAGCATTCGCCTTGCCTTTGGTTCTCGGCGCGATAGGCTATGCCTGGTACAACTACGCGCGCTTTGACTCGATCACTGAATTTGGCTATCGCTATCAACTTACAAGCTACAACCTGTACGAATCCCTCGACAAAACCTTTTCACTTTCATATATTCCATCTAACCTATACAAAACCATTCTCAATCCATTTGAATGGCGAATAACCTTTCCACACATCTTCCCTACTCGCTGGGTGGGGCCATCATGGCTTGAGGGAAATCACCCAGAATTCTATTTACTGCTCGCCGAAGGAATCACAGGTATTCTGATTGCAAGTCCATTCATGATCTTTGCATTCCTTGCAGGGCTTAACAAGGACAAAGATTTTCGCTGGATATGGATCTCCCTGGCGGGCTCATCCATCCTATTATTTTTCACATTACAGACTTTTTTCTTCACGACCATGCGTTACCTTCTAGATCTGATACCTGCTCTGTCTATTTTGGCTGTCATCGGCTTCTGGCAGGGACTCATCTCACTCAAGACTCGCCCCGTTGCCAGGTCATTTTTCATGCTGTTTGGTATCACCTTATGTATTTATTCAATTGCCATAAGTTTAGTGCTCACCATGTCTGGGCATCTGGAGGCATACAGAGTATTCAATCCTGAATTACTCTATCAGCTTGCACGGACATTCAATCCACTAATTAAATAACAGAATGCAAAACAAACCCATCCTCAATCCAAACTTACGCTGGTTCCTGGCAGGTATGATCTTCGCCAACATTGCAGGACAAATGGCGTACAGCACCTTGTCCCTTTATATGCTCAGCCTCGGCGCGAGCGTGGCGCAGGTCGGCATGGTCTTTACATTGGCATCCCTGGTACCTATGGTCTTGCAAATTTTCGGTGGCTGGCTTTCAGATACGATTGGGCGTTTGCGCGTGATCGCCATGGGAAGTTCTGTTGCGGTCTTCGGATATCTGGTCTTTGCCTTTGCACCAAACTGGCAGTGGGTGCTCATCGGCTTGAGCGTGGAATATGTATCCAACTCCGTTGTGGGGCCGAGTTTTGGCGCTTATATTTCTGAGCAATCGTCCGAGGAAGCACGCGGACGAGTCTTCGGCTTGACTTCGGGTATTTACCAAACGGTCACCATCATTGGGCCTGCATTAGCAGGCTTCTTAGCTTATCAATTCGGTTTCCATGTCATGATGCGTGTGGCATTCAGCTTTTACCTCACTGCCACCATCCTCCGCGTTTGGATGGCAACCAACGAACGCTTCTCGCCTCATAAAGACGCATCCATACCCACCTTAAGCGGTTTCAAAGAACAACTCACGGCCATGTTCACTTTGCTATTCGCAGGCGGAATCCTCACCTGGATCTGGGTCACTGATGCAGTTGGCGATACCTCATCCAATCTGGTCGGTCAACTCTTCCCCATCTTCCTTTCAGATATAGGCAGGCTCAATATCGGGCAGATCGGTATTGTCAATGCTGCCATTGGCGGTGCAGCCATCATCGCCGCGCCGCTCGCAGGCACGCTAGTGGATCGGATCAGCGAACGCGCTGCCATCGTCACAGGTTTTGCTTTGAATGGATTGGGTTTATTGACCTTATTGAACGCCAGCAGTTTCACAGGCTTCATCCTGGCCATGTGTTTCTTCGGCCTCGGCAACGGCAGCCTCATGCCCGCCTATGAATCGCTCATTTCCAAAGTTGTGCCAGAATCCAAACGCGGCCTCGCCTTCGGTCTCTTCGGCACCACGCTTGGCATCCTCTCCCTGCCCATGCCGTGGATCGGCGCGCAGCTATGGGAACGTATATCACCTCAAACTCCATTTTGGTTTGCGGTTGCCGCGATCATCATCTCGATTCCCATTGCGTGGTGGAAATTCAAAATTCAGGATTCCCAACCCGTTGAAATTCCGAGCGCCTGATGCATGCCTCATTCTTAAACTGATGCTTGATTCCGCCTCACAAGCAGATTCGCACCCGACGCCTTTTGTTGTACAATGACACCACAGGAGACACCATGACTGACTTCCTCACCTTTCTCAATACTGCAGATCAGCAAACATTAAGAAAAGTTCCAGGCGTTTCAAATAAACTGGCGGAGCATATTATCGCAGCCCGTCCGTTTGACTATGTGGACGATTGTCTGCTTGTGCCTGGCATGGGAAAAAACCTTCTCTTTCGGATGCAGGAGTACGTTCAAGCGCAGGGAGATGAAACAGAAAACAGAGCCATGATCCCCGTTGAACAAGAGGCGATGTCTGTGCCCGTGTGGGAGAGTCAGCCTGCAAAGGAATCCGTAAAAGAGCAGGAATCCTTCCTGTCGCGTCTGGGTCGGGCATTCGGCAATTTCCTGCGTGCATTGTTAAAATTAATTCTGATCGTGTTATTGATCGGGAGCATCGGCGCAGCTTTGTATTATGGCCTGCCCTATCTCAACCGAACATTGATCGCACCAGTGGAAAAGAACACCGCGCAGATCAATCAACTCGAATCGGATATTTCCACTTTGCAAACGCAATTGACTGAAATGAACAGCCGCGTGGAAGCGTTGGAAAATTCCATTGAAACACATACGCTTGCGATTCAAAAACTGGAGAAGATGCAAGCCACGCTCGAATCGGAGTTGGAGACAAACAACAGTAAGGTTTTGCTTGAGTTGAAACATGAAGTGATGATGACCCGTGCTTTGGATATGCTTGGGCGTGCGCGTTTGTACCTGGCGCAAAGTAATTTTGGCCTGGCAAAAGTGGATGTGCAATCGGCGCGCGATCTGCTATTTGAATTAGAAACTGAAACAGATGATGATGTGCTTGATGATGTGGTTGATCGTTTGGATTTGGCATTAGGGAACCTGCCCTCATTCCCTGTAATCGCCGCTGGAGATTTGGAAATCGCATGGCAAATTTTGATTTCTGGAAACGTCCCAGCCAACCCCACACCTACGTTCACCCCCACACCAACTCCGCTGGAAACATTCACGCCAAGCCCCTTCCCTCCGCCAACTGTTGAAGCGACAGCAACACCATAAGTTTGTTTTTCACATTCATGATCATCGAGGCACGAATCGCCTTCACCGGGAGAAATAGTATTGAAGAAATTCTTGGTTATTTTTGGGATAATATTTGTCGTTCTCGCAATTTTTGCCAGGCAACTCGGAATAGATAACGATGGTGGCTGGGGTGGAGGCAGAAGACTCATTTTGGAAGTGGGGGTCATCCTCGTTCTGGCTGGGACAATCTTGCATTTTATTGGCGAGACACTAGAAAATTATCTTAACAAGATATCCTCTTTAATCGACAATACATTCAGCCGTTCACTTCGTATCGCGATTGCCTCGCTTTTTGCTGCGACCATAGTTTTATCTTCATACTTTTGGTTTATTCAGTTAAGTCAGAGGAACGCAAGCCAGGAATACGATTACTATATCGAACTAGCGAGAGGCTTTAAGGAGGGACATTTATATCTCGCAGACGAGCCTTCGCCTGCGCTATTATCGCTGGCCAACCCTTATGATTATTTCCTACGCAGGGAAAGCAATATTGATGATTTCCCATGGGATGTATCCCTTTACAAAGACAAATTCTATATTTATTGGGGACCTGTTCCCGCCCTGCTCGTATTAATTTTTTTTAACAAGGAGCAACTTTCACGCATTGGTGATTTTCATTTGGCGCTCGTATTTGCATCTGGCCTATTCATCTATTCTGCATTATTGATCGCGGGTTTCTGGCGGAGGTCTCTCCACAATGCGCCTGCATGGTTGCTTGGTATCCTACTGATTGTTGTTGGAATATCCGCCCCTGTGACAATTATGCTGAAGGGCGCCAGAATTTATGAAGCCGCCATATTTGGTTGTCAGTTTTTCTTCATAGGAGGTTGTTATTGGGCCTACTCATCTATCAAAGAGAATGAACCTGTGCCGTGGAAACTCGCCCTTGCCTCCATCCACTGGGCTTTTGCTGTAGGCACAAGGATCATCGTTTTGCCAGCCGTTCTTTTTTGTGCCCTATTCACAATCATACACATCTTGAGGGCTTACAGAACCACCACCCTCAAAACTCGCTTGACCATATCGATCATAGTAGCAGCGCCATTGGTTTTAGTTGGCCTCGGCCTAGCCTGGTATAACTGGGCTCGTTATGATTCGATATTTGAATTCGGGTTGACGTATCAGCTTGCGAACATAGATTACACTAATTTTCAGAATATTTTTACCCTGCAGAGGATTCCTCTCAACATCTCTTTGTATTTTTTTCATCCCATCAAAATTGGTTCCAAGTTTCCATTCATATCACGTATTGAATATTTGCCTTCAAATGACAGGCTCGCGGGGTTGATTTACATAGCGCCCTATTTACTGCTCCTGCTCTTGATACCTTTATTCCGCTTGATCAAGAATCTTTGGTCATCCAAAAAATTATTTGCTCAGGATGTCAACAAAAGTCCCTCTGAAAACTGGATATTTTTTGCTTTAACTGGTGCAGGGTTTCTCTCAACATCCATTATCCTTTCATATTATTTTGTGGCAATGAGGTTTATGGAAGACTTTGTGCCAACATTGATGATCCTCACAACAACTCACATCGGTAAAGAATATGATTTGTTAGGTCAGAATCAAGGGGCAAGGAAAATTCTGATTACTACGGTTATTCTGCTTGCCGTTATCAGCATCACAGCCAACGTCCTTCTTGCAATACCCCATAATGGCACAGTTTTTATGCTCAATTTCCTGAATACATTAAGCAAAATACTCGGATTAAGATAAGCAACATTTTGAGGTTGCCAGCAAACGGACAGCCTCTTTTTTTCGAATGATATAATTTTGCCAGTCATCATTTTATAGGAGAAGATTCAATGGCACAGAAAATTAAATTCGGCACGGATGGCTGGCGTGGGGTCATCGCCGAAGATTACACTTTCGATAACGTACGCCGCTGCGCGCAGGGATTTGCATCCTATATGCTTTCGGTCGGCAAAAAGGGACAATGGATCGTCGTCGGCCACGACAAGCGTTTTAGCAGTGAGCACTTCGCCGCCGCAGTTGCGGAAGTGTTGGCTGGCAACGGGCTGAAAGTTTACTTAACTGATGGTGCCACGCCTACGCCCGTTATCGCCTACGCGGTTGTGGATAAAAAAGCAGCAGGTGCAGTGAACATCACTGCCAGCCACAACCCACCCACTGATAATGGATTCAAAGTCCGCAATGAGACGGGTGGCGCAATCGACCCTGAAGGGTTGAAGCAGATCGAAGGCGGAATCCCCGATGATATTAAAGATGTGAAGCGAAAAACTTATAAAGAAGCGGAAGCCGCTGGCGAGATCGTTAAATTCGATGCAGCGACTCCGTACATTGAACACTTAACGCGCGATGGTTTGATTGACTTAAAACCGATAAAGGATGCTGGTCTGACCGTGATGGTTGATGTGATGTGGGGTAATGGCGCGGGCTGGTTCCCTCGCCTGCTAGCGGGCGGAAAAACTCGTGTAATCGAAATTCATAACGAACGCAATCCATCCTTCCCAGAAATGAAGCGGCCTGAACCCATTCAGCCGAATATTGATGTTGGCTTGAAAGCTACTGTGGATAACAAAGCCGATGTGCTCCTGATTACTGATGGTGACGCAGACCGCTGTGGCATCGGCGATGAGAATGGCGAGTTTATCAATCAATTGCGCGTGTACGCTCTGCTTGCATATTATCTGCTTGAAGTTCGCGGCGAACGTGGCGATATTGTGAAGACTCTCTCCACAACCAACATGCTTAATAAACTTGGCGAGATTTATGGCGTGCCCGTTCATGAAACGGGTGTGGGATTCAAATATGTCGCTCCAAAGATGACCGAGACCAATGCGCTCATCGGCGGTGAGGAAAGCGGCGGCTATGCCTTCCGTGGGAACGTCCCAGAGCGTGATGGGATTTTGGCTGGCCTGTATATGCTCGATTTCATGGTGAAGACGGGCAAGAAACCCACTGAGTTGTTGAAAGATCTATTCGCAAAAGTTGGCGGAGAATATTTCTACGACCGTGTGGATAGTCCATTCAGCGGCGACCCTGAAGCACGCAAGAAGATCATCATGGACAACAACCCCAAAACTCTTGGCGGTTTGAAAGTGACCGAGCTTGTCACCGTGGATGGCTTTCAATTCAAACTCGAAGATGGCGGCTGGATGTTGATCCGCTTTAGTGGAACAGAACCCATCCTGCGTGTGTACTGCGAGACGCGACATGGCGATAAAGTAAAGGCGATTTTGGAAGATGGTTTGAAGGTAGCGGGGATAAAATAATCGTTTACACGTTAACAGGTTGGAACGTTTGAACGTTCCAACCTGTTAACTTTTTAATTTGCCAGCATCATTGAGAAATAATACTTTTTTATCTTCTACGTTTCAGAGCTAAAACTACGCCAAACAAGGCAGGCAATAGAAATGCACTTCCACAAAGCGGATTTTCCGCAGCGGGCTGCGATGATGAAGTATCCGTTGGCAGGATGGTGGCTTGTCCTGTTGGGATAACTTCTGTCGGCGTCAATGTAGACGTCTCGGACGGAAACAGGTATGGGGTAGGCGGAATCGGCGTAGCCGTCAAACCCAACAACATGTAATCATCTCCATCCACTTGAACAGCTTCTGGAACTGCATAACTTATCTCCAGCAGCAGATCCTTTGCTTGTTGATTATTTGGGTTGAGCGCAAGGGCGGTTTGAAGCTCAGTTAAAAGAGTCGGCAGGATGCCCTCGGTGTCACCTTTGCTTACCCCATGAATATCAGAATAATAATGCGACCATAATAAGTCGGCGTAGCCATAATGCCAGAGTGAATCGTTTGGCAACAACTCAAGACATTTTTTGTATGCGTTCGCGCTCAACTCGTATATTTCGCGACCAGCGGGATCATCTCGCAGCCACCCCTTTGATTGGCGAGCAATTTCCTTATATGCCTTCGCAAGCCTGCCCCATGCCTCGCCATCATTTGGATCTTTTGTGACTGTGTCTGTTTCCTTCAAAGCAGATTCCCACAAAGAAGGTGTGACGAGCACGATCTGGATGTTATTCTCCCGGGTCGGTTCAAAATCATCAAAACGCCAGCGGATTTCATTCCCGCTCAGGACTCCGCCCGGAGTTGTTTCGCCATACCCGGATTCACCGCTCACCCAAATATTTTTGTCGTTCGCCTCATACGGCATGTGGACGATGATATCGGCGCTGCCAATTGTGCCATTCCAGCCTGCACCAGTTTCCAAAATATATTTGAAGGTCTCGTAGGGATAATATCCATATCCATTGACGGTATAAGCCACCTCGATGATCACATCCTGCGATGGAGGAAAACTCACATCGAACACAGCCCAGGGAAGATCATCGCGTTCCTGATAGGAAAATTCGCTATCATAAAACGGCTGAATCTCGCGCCTGGTGGAAACGGTTTTGCCATTTACCTTCGCAGTAATGGACGCAATCTCGGGGTAATTTCCGAACCCGTCCGAATTGCCGTTGAAGAATGAGAGCGGAAAGCGTACCTGCATTTTCTCTTCGGTTGTGCCGAGATTCCGCATGGTGAAAATTGCTTCGGTTCTGGCGATTGCACCGTTAGCATCCGCTGGGTCTTTGGAGATGGTCAGTGTCACCGTCTCAGCCACCATGCGGACCTGGGTTGTCTCATTCCCAGGAATCAGGTTTGTGCCAGGGGGCGCCTCAGGCGGCGCAACATCTGCATGGACTGATTGGGATGGAAATGCAGATACGAGAATTAAGACAGCAGCCAAAAATGGAATTATTCTTTTCATCACATCTTCACCTTGTCATATTTGTGAATTAGGGAATATTGTAAGCTATCAATTCAATACTGGTCGTTGAGCCGTCGGTTAGTACAGAGTCTGTTTTTACCATTCCAACTCCCGGTGCGTGCCAGGCTGTGGAAGTGAAGCTGACATCGGTTGGAATATCCACCCCATTCATTGTTATTGTGATAAGCATATTTATCTGGCAATCAATGCGCACCGCGTTAAATGTTCCTGCTGGAACCGTAATTGATTCTGTCCCGCCGGCAGTGCAATTAAAGGAAGTCTGGTTCTTTGAGGGAATATCCTGTCCATTGATGGATTGGATGCCTTCAATGGTAAAGTTCTGAGTCCACGTTGTTCCAGGGTTTACAACTGCGGGATAAGAAATTCCATCCATGGTTGTCGTCTGGAAATTTGCATCAGTGCTGGTGGTTTGTACACTTGCAGATGCGCCCGCCCCTGCACCCGGGTCCAGGGCGATCAACGTCCCTGCATCGCATTTCCATTGGCCCGTTCGGGTAACGCCACTATCAAAAACATCCTGATCGGTAAAACCATCTGCCGTTATGGCCGTGATGGATCGGGTAAAGTTTCCGGGCGCCGCACCGCTCATTGAGTAATTCCAGGTTGCGCCGACAACAACGGGATAAAGAGCGTTGTCACATGCTGCACCAATTCCACTGGCATTTGCAAGGGCCTGTACGGTTGGTTGAGTTTCGCTTTCAGGGTTTGTTCCACTTGGAAAGCCGCAGGCAAGCATGGCAACCAATAAAAATGCAGCAGCCAGCGTCGATAATTTTCGATGGTTAGACATAACTCACACTCCTTGAAATGCGCTTAAATCTCGTTGAACAAGATCAGTAAAATAGTATATCATTTATGAAAATCATGCAACTTACCGACACCCACTGTCACCTCGATTACAACAAATTCGACTCTGACCGCGCGGATGTGATCCAGCGCGCAAATGATTCAGGGTTGATTCGGATTCTCGTGCCGGGACTCCATCACAGATCCAGCAAAGAGGCGGTGCGGTTGGCAGAGACAAACACCAGCGTGTATGCGGCGGTCGGCTTCCATCCAACTGATCTGGAGGAATTCTCCAAAAGCACTTTTCAAGAGGTCAAAGAGTTGGCGAAGCATCCAAAAGTGGTTGCCATCGGCGAAATTGGGATTGACTATTACTGGGTGAAGGAAAGTGACCAGCGGGCATTTCAACGTGAAGTTCTAAAACAGCAGTTGCAATTCGCAAAAGAGATCAACAAGCCTGTCATCATCCATATGCGCGAGGAAAACGATGCCTGGTTTGGCGAGGCTTCTGTAGATTTGCTGAAAATTTTAGAAGAATGGAAAAACGGTTTGCAAGGCGCACTCGCAGAAAGACCTGGTGTGCTTCATTCCTTCAACGGCAATCTCGAAACCGCGCAAAAGGCACTGGAGCTCAATTTTTATCTTGGCATCACAGGCCCTGTAACCTACAAAAAAGCGGATGAAAAGCGCGAAATCATCAGACAATTTCCACTTGACAAAATTCTCATCGAAACTGATGCTCCATTTCTTTCTCCCGTGCCGTTTCGTGGCAAAAGAAACGAACCTGCCTTTGTTCATCATATTGCTGATAAAATAGCAGAAATCCATTCCAAAAGCCCTGCGGAGATCGCCGCCATTACAACCGCCAATGCGGCGCGGCTCTTTGCATGGGGAGACTGATTTGAGCGCGGTAACTTTTTTTTCACCTGTAACACAAGAAATTAAATTGGTTGAAGACCGAATGCGGGCACAGGCGGATGAATCTCATCCTGACCTGCGTGCCGCTTTGGAGCATTTGCTCGCGGCTGGGGGTAAACGCGTCCGCCCTACCCTCGGCCTGCTCGTCGGAAATATGCTGGGTGCGCCCCTTGAAAAACTCATCACACTCGGCGCGGCAGTGGAGCTGCTTCACACCGCAACATTGGTGCATGATGACTTGATCGACGGCGCATTGCTTCGCAGAGGTATGGCAACTCTAAACGCGCGCTGGTCGCCGCCCGCCACCGTGTTAACAGGCGACTATCTGTTCGCGCGCGCGGCCAAACTCGCCGCCGAAACCGATCACCTGCCCCTGATGAAATTATTTTCTGAAACATTGGCGGTCATCGTCAACGGCGAACTCACGCAAATGTTCACCTCTCGCGGACTCATCAGCCGCGATAACTATTACAAACGCATTTATGCAAAGACCGCATCTTTATTTGAAATGACATCACGTTCCGCGGCTATGGTCAGCCCTTCCAGCGAAGAGACGATTGAATCCATGCGTGATTTCGGATATCAGATCGGCATGGCCTTCCAGATCGTGGATGACATCCTCGACTTCACCGGTGAACAATCCGCTGTCGGCAAGCCGCTCGGGTCTGACCTGTTGAATGGATTGGTGACCCTGCCAGCCATTTACTACGCTGAATCCCATCCGAATGACGTTGACGTGCTATCCCTGCCCAATGGCGGTTGGACAAATAATGACAACATGACCCGCCTTGTAGATAACATCCGCGCGAGCGATGCGGCCCAAAAGGCCATGCTCGAAGCCGAAAGGCATATCGACTGCGCCCTTGCAAGACTCGATTCGATAGAGCCTTGCGCCGAACGCGAAGCGCTCGAAAACCTCGCGAGATATATCGTAGATAGAAAAGTTTAATTCCTTAAACTGCAAAGCACGCCAAGAGCGCGAAGCAAAACTGTTTTTTTCTTTGCGTACTTCGCGCTCTTGGCGGTAAAGAGCCTTTCCCCATGCCAAGCCCTAAAAAACCCTTCCGCTTTAATGTCGGCTTCATCATCCATGAAGAGGTCGGCTATAACCACGACTTCCCGTTTGCATTTGACAAGATCATCCTTGATGATCTTGAAATGCGCAATTTTGATGGGATTGCCAATGTCGGCAAAACGCCACAGGGACTGATCCTGCAAGGAGACTTCTCCGCTGAAACCACGCTTAACTGTGTGCGCTGCCTGACAGATTTCGATCATGCACTGGATTGGTCCTTCACCGAGATGTACGCCTTCGACAAACGTTCCGAAACCGAATCAGAGCTCATTTTGCCTGAAGATGCCCACTTGGATATTGCAGAACTTCTGCGTGAGTATGCCCTGCTTGAAATCCCCATCAGCCCAGTCTGCAAACCTGATTGCAAGGGACTTTGCCCTGAATGCGGCCAGAACCTGAACGAGAAGGATTGCGGCCATCGCCCAGAACAATCCGATTCACCGTTTGCAAAGTTGAAAGACTTACTGGATTAATTTTTTAATACAAATATACAGAGGATACCTGTTGACCGAGAAAATTATGAATTTAACACACGGCGTGGATGAAACATATTACAAGAGTTTTGTGCTTACAGAGGATGGCTTAAAGGAATTCCATAAGCTGATGGAAAATGCCGCCCAGCGTTTCCCTGCCCCTGCTGAGATCGTATATACCGTACTCACCTCCGACTATCGCTACTTCGAAACACAAAGGCTTGAAGATGTGCTGCATGACCCAGCAGTTCAGGATCGCAGCATCCTCCAACTCGCCATGGAAGCGGACTTTGTTGAAGAGCCGCCTCGCATCGAAGGCGATGTCATCCGATCAGGAAAGCGCGAAAATTGGAACATCCGCGTGATGTTCACACTGCGCCAGAGAGGCTTTTGGGAAGCTTTCCACGACAAGATCAACCTGCGGATCAGCTCGGAAGATCGAAAATGGGCCAATGACTATATTGACAGGTTCGAAGATCAGATCCATAGGTTGCCAGCGGGCGAACGCATACCTATCATGCTCTTTTGGCTGTTTGCCATTCCGCTGGCTCTGCTGGTCAACGCTTTTCGACTCCACTTTGGGCAAATCGATCTCTGGCTGGCTGATCCTTTTTCGCTTTACTCTTACCTTGCGGTGACTTTCACGGCCGTGTTGGTGATCTCAATAGGCCTATCCTTATCGCTGTTCAATTTCAACCCACAGATCACGCGTACACTGTTCGGACCCACCTCTGGCTTTATTTGGGGTTATGGGAAAGAAAAATACGAGATCATGGAAAAAGGCAGGCATATTGTCCTGTGGTCTTTCGGCATCCTGTTTCTGATCGTGATGTTTGCCAGCGTGAATTTCGCGCTTAGGTAACCACCCTTACAACATATTACAGGTTATCCGTTTTGAAGATAATCACCGTAACAAGGTGTTGAAACATGGCGCACCCTGAATTTAATCTTTCAAGCATTTAGCCACGGATTTACCCTTCGGGCACGATGGCGCTGATTTACACAAAATAAGCCAACACAGTCCAATGTGTTGGCTTATTGTTCAGCTCATTTCGAGGCATTTAATTCAAAAATCCGTGACATCCGTGCAATCTGTGGCTGAATCCTTAAGTTTGGGGGTAATCATCTTATTTCTTCTTATCCTGAAATCGTTTGTAGACTCGTTTCCATGTCTCTGTCGGGTTTTCAGGTTTGGATTTTTTATGTTCCTTCTTGCTGAGGAAGAAGGCGAAATCTTCAAGCAAGGCTGAGATGGGTTCTTTCGGTTTATCCAACACAAGCGGACGGCCCAGGTTGATGGCTTCCACCACAGTATCTGGCACGTATGGAATAGTCGCAACAAATTCCATTCCCATGGCGGCTTCGATCTTTTCCTGTGCCAGGCTGGAACGCTGAAAGGTGGCATTCAACAAAGGCTTGATCTTTTCAGGTGGATAACCAAGTTTTTTATAGGCGTCCAACGCGGCGGCAGTGGCACGGACAGAAGCCATATCAGGGGTGCTTACCAAAAGTATGGTATCTGCCAAGTCAAGCGCGCTGATCGCGGTTTCACTAAAATCATGCGGCAGATCGGCAATGATATATTGATAATTTTCTTTGAGCAGGGAAATAACGGTTGAGAGTGTTTCGCCGCGCAAACCTTCGCCCTCATCGGGAAATGTAGGAGCGGCAATAAACGATAACCCGTTTTCATGTGTGCTAATCACACTGCTGATGGAGTCGATATCCACTTCACCAGCGTTAAAGCGGGATATATCTGCCCAGGTGCGGCGCAGGGTTTTATTGAGCATCAGAGCCACCTGGCCTGCCGTCATGGTGAGGTCAAGCAGAATGGTCTTTTCCCATAGGTTGTGCAGGGATAAGCCAAGGTTGACCGCCAGTGTGGAACAACCCGTGCCGCCTCGCAAGCTATGGACGGCAACCATGCGCGCAAGCTGTGATGGGTCTTTGGCAGAAGTGACTGTTGGAGCCTTTTCTGCGCGGCGCACAAGGGATGCTACCCGCGCTGCGAGTTCGGCTGGCTCAAAAGGCTTGCTGAGATAATCATCCGCGCCAACCTCAAAGGCACGCAGCTTATCCTGCAAACCAGATTGGGCGGTAAGTACAAGAATAGGCGTGGAGATAAATTGAGCATCACGCCGCAATTGATGAGTTACTTCGTAGCCTGTAATATCAGGCATCATTACATCGGTGATGATAAGGTCAGGCTTGAGAGTGCGTGCGCGAGCGATGCCGCTTGTACCGTCTTCTGCAAAGGTGAGCTGGCAATTAAGCGCTTCGAGGGCTTTGGTGATCAGTTGGTAATAGATAGGTTCATCATCAATGACCAAAATATGTGTCATGGTAAATCTCCTTAAGTATGCTGGAGAAGATATTCCCTAACCCTGTGGGATTCAGATTCAATGTAGTTTATTAAATTCTGTACCTCGGTGAGGTTTTCGAGTTTGCAAATTTGTTCCAGTTGTGCGGCAAGTTCCGCGAGGAAGGTGGCGTCAAAATTCAGGGAAACACCTTTGAGGGTATGTGCATGGCGTGCGAGGCGATTGATATCACCGTCTTTATATGCCGATTGAATTTCTTCAATACGAACAGGCAGATGGTCTCGAAAATCGGTGCACATTTCGAGCATAAACTGGCGGTCTCCATCAAAACGGAACAGGGCTGCCTCGAGATTGATGGGAAATTCAGGGGGAGTAAATGTTTGGGGTGTTGGAGCAGGCTTTTCGGTCGGTTGTGAGGCGGGGCCTGGTTCATCTCCGAACAGTCCATCATCTGAAGTGAGTGAAAATTTTTGTTCATCAAAAGATGCCATTTGCGGCTGGTCTTTATTTTCATCTGACATAGTTTCAAGCCAGCGATCCAATACATTGCGCAGGATGCGCGAATCAATCGGCTTGGTAACGTAATCATCCATTCCCGCATCAAGGCATTTTTCGCGGTCACCTTTCATGGCATGGGCAGTCATGGCGATGATGGGGATGTGCTGGTCATGCGCACTCTCCCAATCGCGGATCTTGCGCGTGGCCTCGTATCCATCGAGTTCTGGCATTTGGACATCCATGAGTATGGCACTGTACCCGCCTGAGATGGCTTTCTCAAATGCCTGTAACCCATTGTCCACCACATCGACGGAATAGCCTGCTTTTTGAAGAAGGGCAACAGCCAGTTTTTGGTTGATCGAATTATCCTCAGCAAGTAACAGACGCTTATCGCCTGCATGTTTTTCAGCGATGACATGGCGCGTGACGATGTTTGAATCATTTTCAATCGTGCGGCTAAGCACTGCAGTCAGCGCCTCGTTCAACATTTGCTGCTTGACTGGCTTTAGCAAATAACCCGAACAACCCAAAGCTTCCAAACGGACAGCATCACCGCGTTTGCCCATGGAAGTGAGAATGACAATCTTGACATCTTTGACAAGCGGGTCGCTTTTCATTGCACGTGCGGTCTGCTCGCCGTCCATGCCTGGCATTTGCATATCCAGCAACACCACGTGATAGGGGTCGCCGCTGCGCATGGCGTGATGAAGCATTTCGAGTCCGCGCGCGCCGCTGGCAGCGGTATCGATGCGGCAGCCAAATCCCTCCACCATTTTTGAAAGGACAAGGCGGTTGGTTTGGTTATCGTCCACACCCAGGATGCGTGCGGTGCGAAGATCGACAGATGCAAGAGAAACCTGTATCTCTGGTTCGAGTTCAGCGTCACTCTTTTCGAATGTGACGTCAAACCAAAAGTCGCTTCCGATGCCTGCCTCGCTCTTTAGCCCCATGACACCACCCATGGCCTCAACCAATTGTTTGGAGATGGTTAAGCCAAGCCCGGTACCGCCATATTTTCTGGTGGTGGAACCATCAGCCTGAGTAAATCGATCAAAGACGGCTGGCTGTCTTTCGGATGGGATGCCTATGCCTGTATCCTGCACAGAAAAGTGGATGCGAGAATGGGTATCTGTTTCCTCAAGCATTTCAGCACGGATCACGATCTCTCCCTGATGGGTGAACTTGATTGCATTACCAACCAGGTTGGTCAAAATCTGACGCAGACGACCCGCATCGCCATGCAGTGAATGTGTAATATCCGGGTGCACCAAACAGATGAGTTCGAGGCCTTTATCCTGTGCGCGTTTGGCGAGGGTATAACCCACATCCTCAATCGTATTGCGAAGGTTAAAGTTGATGGCTTCCAGTTCGAGTTTGCCTGCTTCTATCTTTGAGAAATCCAAAATATCGTTGAGCAGGGAAAGCAGCGCCTCTGCGCTTTTGAGGGATGTTTGCAGATAATCCTGTTGTTCGTTGGTTAGAGATGTATCGAGCGCCAGCTCCAACATGCCGATCACACCATTCATTGGGGTGCGGATCTCATGGCTCATATTGGCGAGGAATTCACTCTTTGAGCGGTTAGCCTCTTCGGCCTCCTGCTGGGCGCGGACAATTTCGGATATGTCGTGGTAGATCGCCAGTGCGCCAACCTTCTGCCCTTCTACAAATACAGGCACACCATAAATCTCAACATCCACTAAAGAGCCATCTTTACGGCGGCGTTTGCTAAAGGCATGAACGGTGCTATTCATAACCTGCTGCGTATATTTTTGAGCTTCCAATCGGGTTTCATCGGTTGTGATCAGTGTATCCAGCAATACCCCTATGATCTCGTCGCTTTTGTAGCCAAATAAGTTTTCAAAAGCAGGGTTGCAGGAATTTATCTTTTCATCGGTATCCAAAACCACAATGGCGACGGGGCTATTGGAATTTAGCGCCTCATAAAACTGTTTCTGGCGCTTGATCTCCAGTTCGATATTTTTTTGTTGGGTAATATCATGAAAAATAATGAGTGTTTGCGGTTCCAGGCCTGCAATCTGGATCGAATGAACAGAAACGTCGTATAAACGATTCAGCCAAAGAAATTCTGAACCAGTTTTTAGGGAATCCAACTGATCGACGCCGATCACATCCAGAAGGGACTTCCCCAGCAATTTTCTGAAATTTGTATTGAGGCGGTCAACAACAGCATGGTTGCAGCGAAGAATGAGATTATGTCTGTCGATCACAAATATGGGGTCTGAAAAGGAGTCAAAAACGACCTCCCATTCCTGTTTTGCCTGCGTAATCGTCGCGGAGAGGCTGCGTTGTAAGCCAATCAGCCCAGCCAAAACCCCCATAATAAGCGGGGCAAAATCGAGCATGAATATCATGGGTTCGGTTCTGTGCAGGTATAAAAAGGACCATATCGCAGGCGGCAGGTGCTGACGATTGAATTCAAGCCAGATGCCTGCAACGAGGAATATCGCTCCTCCGAGAAACCCCATGAAAGCGAACAAATACATTGTGCGGTTTTTATACCACTTCATGGGTACCTCCATGACACTAAAGAACGGATTAACTAGCTTAATTAATTTCAGTATAGCATGGGGAAAGTTTTGAATATCTTACAATTAAGTAACGTTTTAGCAGTAGGGATTCCCCGTATTGACAATTAAATTCGTAATGCACCTTACGGAGTGTCATGCTGAGCATAGCGACATCGTGCCCGCATGGTAAGCATCTCTATGATGATCTCAGATACAAAATAGTTTTCACCCACTTGCAATCAGCCAGCGGACATAGTAAACTTGAGAGTATGAACTTGAAACCTGCCTTCCCAATGGTGACAATGACCATGGCCATGCAAATGCGAATGGAGATGTTCTGCCGCGCCGAGTGGAAAGCACGTTAGGTTTACACACCTGAATGAAAACGGGCTGTCCATTTCGCGGACGGCCTTTTTGTTTGTAAGAGCTGACGCAGCGATTAGCAATTAGCTATCAGCCGTCAGCGAAATCTTGAACCCCACAGCCAAAAGCTGAGAGCTGATGGCTGAATGCTCTCCGAAGGAGAAATCATGCCTGAAAATATATTAATCGCCATTGCCTGGCCATATTCAAACGCCGAGATCCATGTTGGGAATATCACAGGCTCCCATTTACCCGGTGACATTGTCGCGCGCTACCATCGCCTCAAGGGAAATAAAGTCCTGGTGGTATCGGGGACGGATTCACATGGCACGCCTGTTGTGCTCGCCGCGGATAAGGAAGGCAAACCGGTCGAGGAAGTCTACAAGAAATATCACGATTCTTTTATCGAGGTCTTCAAGGGATACGGCATCACCTACGATATGTTCACCACCACGCACAGCGAGAATCACTTCAAGGTCTCGCAGGCCATGTTCCTTGCTTTGCAGAAGAACGGTTTTCTTTTCAAGCAGTTCAGCAAGCAATGGTACTCCCCTAGCGCGGACAAGTTCCTGCCTGACCGTTATGTTGAAGGAACCTGCTACATCTGCGGCTTCGAAGGCGCACGCTCCGATCAATGCGATAACTGCGGTAATGTGCTCGAACCTGAGAAGTTGAAGAATCCACGTGCGAAGACAGGCGACGGTGCGCTGGAATTACGCGACACTGAACATTTTTATCTCGATCTTTCCAAGCTCGAGCCTGATGTGAAAAAGTTTTTGCAGGAACGCGCCCCGCATATGCGCGATACCGTCATCGGTGAGTCGCTGCGCAAGATCGAAAGCGAAGGCCTCAAAGCCCGCTCGATCACGCGCGACCTGGATTGGGGAGTCCCGATTCCCATCGAAGGCTGGACGGAAGCAGGCAAGCGCATTTACGTTTGGTTCGAAGCAGTCATCGGCTACCTCTCCGCCCCCATTGAGTGGGCGCAGGTATCAGGTCACGCTGCGCGAGATTCTTGGCGCGATTGGTGGACGAATCCCGAAGCGAAGCAATATCACTTCATTGGCAAGGACAACATCTTCTTCCACACATCCCAGTGGCCCGCTGAATTAATGGGCGCGGGCAGCGCGTTCATGGAAATCTTCGCGGGTGAGGAAGTCCCTTTGACCCTGCCGTACGATGTGCCCGCCAACCAGTTCATGAACCTCGAAGGCAAGAAGATCAGCGGCTCGGGTAACTGGGGCGTGTGGGGACTCGACGCGTTGACGCGCTTCGACCCTGATGCCCTGCGATATTACCTGACCGTCAACATGCCTGAGGCGAAGGATAGCGATTGGGATTGGGCTGAGTTCGTGGCGCGCAACAACAACGAACTGGTGGCCACATGGGGCAACCTTGCGAATCGCGTGCTGGCGTTTTGTTATAAGAATTGGGATGGGCACGTGCCATCGTTGGAAGATATGGGTAGGGGCGGGGTCGCCCCGCCCGAGGGCACAGATGGAGAAAAGGGCGCGGAGACCGCGCCCCTACGACCTGCAGACCTTGAATTGTTGAAGACCATCGAAAACGGATTCAACACTGTTGGCGCGGAACTCGAAGCCGTGCGCCTGCGCTCTGCATTGGGCGAAGCCATGAAACTCGCCACAGTGGTCAATCAATACCTCGATGTCAATGCGCCATGGTCCGCCATCAAAGTGGACAAGACCGAAGCAGGCAAGACCATTTACACCGCCCTCAAAGCCATTGACTCGCTCAAGGTGATGTTCTCTCCCTTCTTACCCTTCACCTGCGAAAAACTGCACGGCTTCTTCAATTACGAGACTCCGCTCTTCGGTGAGCAATACACCGAGACAGTCAAGGACTCACTCGGCGAGCATCAGGTGTTGAGATATAAAGGCATTGAAGGATTGCAATGGAAACCCAGCGACTTACAACCTGGGAAGAAGCTGAATCAACCTGGTCCGCTGTTTAAGAAGTTGGAGGAGAGTGTGGTTGAAGAGGAACGGGAGAGGCTAGGGAAGTAAATATAAAATCGGATGCCAAATGGCATCCGATTTTATATAGCAGAAAAAACTAATAGAAGCGATACTGAAGAAAGTCTACATCAACACGAAAATTTACTCACTAAAATAGGCAACAACACGAAATCCAATATCATAATAAAAACTATATCCAGGTGGAGCTGCATAACGAGATGACACACGACTAGACTTATGACTGTCATTCCATGAACCACCACGTACAACCAACTTCGAATGATTCTTACTATAAAAGTTTGCTTGCCATTCCGAAACGTTACCAGCCATATCTATCACACCAAATTGGCTTTTCCCAAGTGGATATGCAGTAACTGGGGTAGTATGTTCAATTACGCTTTCTTCTGTATTTGCGCGGCGTAAAACTTCTTTCATTGAACTAGTAATTATTCCAGCCTCATCCCAAGGGTAACGTCCTTTGGGCATTTCGCCACCTGCAGCAATTACCCACTCAGCCTCTAAAGGCAATCGAATAGCTGAAGGCTTTAATCCAGGATTGGCTAAACTTTCTGGCAAGTCACTCCAATTCTGGAACAACCATTTACAATAAGCATTAGCTTCATACCATGAGATTCCCACAATAGGATGATCGGGGTTTACCTCTCCAAAATTCTTATCATCCCAAAGTGGTGGCTTTAACACTGTTGATTTTAGTTTTTTAAGTTCTCGCTGCAGCCACTCAAATCCCTTTTGCTCCCAATCTCCTATTTGCATACAATTCTCGTCAAATTTAGGGAATTCAGTCCAATATAGTGAGCTTACATAATCAGCTGAATTGAAAAAACGTTCATATTGAACATTGGCAACAGGATATTCCCCAATCCAAAATGGCCGGGGGACTTTCGCATCTGTCGAAGATTCAATTTTGATGAATTTACTTAAGCCAATTATAAAGTCTTGAGTCTGAGCTGGCGATAATGCATTTACTTTGCCTTTAGGTAAAGTATTTTTTGGTAAACCGACATTAGCTTGTTCTTTTGCTTCAATACGCTCTTTTTGATAAAATCGATTCTGCAAAGTTTTTAACAATTTCTTGTAGGTCTCTTGTTTCTCCTCGCCAAAATAATCACCCCATTGTCTTGCATCTAATTCGTATAAATCACCTGGCACTTTACAATCATCTAACCGAATTGGAATTCGATAGATTGTTCCTGGTGGCTTTTGCAAAGAACGATCCCAAGCATAGTTCATTTCAAAATGAACAAAACCCTCTTTGTTTATTGAGCGATCCGATAAAAATATAATCACAGCATCGGCCACATCAATTGCCCGCTTTATTGCGGCAGTCCAATGTTCACCTGGCAACAGTTCAGATTTATCTTGCCAAGGCTCAATCCACCCTTCTTTCTTTAAAAGATCGTATATCTCATGTACAGCCTCAAAATCCTCTTTTGCATAAGAAAGAAAAACACGAAGTTTGCGACTATTATCTAAAGCTTCTTTCGATAACACTGGCTCTACAAGTTTTATGCCAAAGCGATTTTGTTGGATATAACCGGCTTGTTCTAGTTGCACTAAATAATCATTTACAAGGGAGCTAGAAGCCATTCCCATTTCAATCATAATTTTGTCAACAGATGGGCATTGTCCGTGTGCATCATTATATTCTTGAATAAACTTAAGTATCTTTGCTTGCATGCCTTCTATCCCTTTTCCTTATCGCCAGACATCCCAATACGCTCCGAAACAAAATATTTTAGATTCGAACTTATCTACAGCCAAGGGTCAATCAATCCAGCCTTCGGCGTTGAGTCGCTGGTAGAGTTCGCGGACAATGGGCTTGTCCTGCGAGGAATGGCAGAGGAAGACGCGGAGTTTACGATCGATGATGGGCATAACTCTTATTCACTCGTTCATTCTCTTCTTCTTCTCTACCACTCGTTTCCATTCACCAGTGTTAACTTTTCGTTCAATTTGTCTCCAAACTTTACTGAGAGCATAATTTAAATTGCCATCAAATTTTTCAGAACGTGTTTTGCATATTTCGCAAATGAAGACTGTTTCACTATCAAAGACATCATTTTGATAAACTAATCTAGTGAGACAATTAATACAAAAACCACTTATCTCTTTCGGACTCAACGGTGGAGTATCTCGCCATCTCCAAACAACATTAAACATTATGTCTTCTTTATATTCC
>NZ_JBXMTI010000016.1:0-129925 GCF_057083605.1 Candidatus Villigracilis sp.
TGACGATCCTGTCTGCGATTGGAGACATCCGACGCTTTGAAAGTCCGAAGAAATTAGTGGGTTATGCAGGCTTGGGAGCTGGCGTGCATGACAGCGGGCAGAAACATCGCGAAAAAGGGATCACCAAGTTTGGGCGCAAGGAATTACGCTGGGCGTTGGTGGAAGCCTCCTGGCAGGCAATCCGTTCCAATCCGAGTTGGCGGGCGGAATATGATGAGCTGTGCAAACGGAAGCATCAGAACCAGGCGATTGTTGCGATTGCCCGAAAATTGTTGGTGACGCTTTGGTATCTGTTGACTAGGCAGGAATCCTACGATCAATCCAGTGAGGAAGATCTGGCCTACAAGATGCTGACCTGGGCCTGGCATATCGACAAACCTGCTTTGAATGGCATGAGCAATCAACAGTTTGCGAAGTATGGATTGATGCGCCTGGGAAAAGGGGAACACCTGACACGGATCGTGAGAGGCGGCCTGCCGCGACGAATTGCTTCCAAGGAGGAAGTGTTGGCCTTGAAGCCAGAGTTGAAGCAATAATTTCTGTGAATTTCCAGTAAGTCGCGCGGAAATGAATGCGCCCAATGCGGCAGGAGGTCCTGGCGGGCTGGCGGAGCGTTGCCTTTTTTTGATTTCGCCATCCCTCGTGCAGCACAAAAAGCTTTGATTTTTTCCCTCTTGACAACTGCTACTCATCGGTGGCACGCTTTTTGCCATAAAAGACCTTTGGTTTTTAGAACTTTGCAAACGCCAAACCAGATTTACGCTCTTGCTTTTTTGATTCGTATTCATCGCTTCTGCAAAATGACGCTGGGGAGAGTGACGAATTTGAGCCTAAACTCAACGCACATTTTATCAGGTGATTATCGTCTGTTACAAAAACATCAGCAGAAATTCGAGCCGCCGCAAAAATATTTTCTAAATCTTCCGATGGAATTATAGTTTCTCTAACAAAGACATCAATTACAAATGGGTCTGCCCTGTTGCCAGACTTGATACCATAATTTTTCATCCATGAAATATCGTCGCCAAAAATAAGAGTGTAAGGCAATATGACAATATTATTTTCTCGAAGCATTTCCCGAAAACCGTTACATAGACTTTCAAACAATGCCCGCTGTTTCTTTAGAGCGGATAATTCATCTATGTTTTGTTGTGCCTTTTCAATTTCATTTGGATTGACATAGCGAGCAACCATTTCGGCATAACTGGATGGGTCAATTCCTAAAATATTGTTTGACCAAAATAAAGCATATCCAATGTTGTCATCATGAAATCTGCTTGCCAATTTATCTAAAGACTGAGGGTCACTTTCATTTTTCAAGAAGCGGTTAGCCCAATCACCACGTCCTTCAGATGGCTTTTTACCACCAACACCACGAAAAGCCATATATGCTTCATAAACACACTTTTCAAAAGTAAATCGTTTGGTTTCTTGGTCATTAATAAACAAAGGCAATTCGTGATGCTGACGATAGCCAACAAATGCCTTTAGCAAAACGCTTGTATCTAAAAAGACGATAAATTTGCTTGTGTTGTTCATAGATTTGCAAGGGGCGTGCCAACTACGCGTTTACCCGCCAAATGGCGGCCTAAATACTTATATATTTCCTGCCACCTAAACACCTAAATTAATTTAGACATTATGCGGAGAAACATTAATGCCAGAACAAACTTTTGTCATTGTACGGCTTTCAATCAGCAAGGTCAAGCACTTGTCGCAGGGGAGCGATTACATCCCCGATAACGCGTATTTGAATGGGTTTGTTTGTCAGGCGATCTAATCAGCTTGATCAGAAGGCAGGGTTTCAGCCTTCCTATCCGCTGGCAGGAACAGGCTTAGGGTAATGATGCGATGACGGTCAACTTTCTCAACACGTATCCGAAGACCATTGATCTCCACTTCATCACCAGCAGCAGCAGTTCGGCCCAAAGCATTGATGACCAGGCCAGCCATCGTATCGGCTTCATCGGAGCGAAAACCAAAGCCGAAGAGTTCATTTACTTCGTCTATTCCAACACGCCCTGCCAATTGTATATGACTATCCGACCGCTTCAAAATCTCTGGCTCTGTTTCTCCATCGGGCAAATCTCCAAAAACCCGTTCCAGCAAGTCTGCGAGGGTAACAAGACCGGCTGTGCCTCCGTATTCGTCTATGGCAATGGCAATCTGCTGGCGGCGTTTCTTGAACTCTGTAAGCAATTTATCTATCCTGATCGTTTCAGGTACGAAGGCCACCTCATGCACTAGTGGCGTCAAATCCAGTACTTTCTCATCAATTGCCTGGCTGCCATTCAGTGTTGGTTGACCGCTGTTCTTATCAGAAATGGTTGTCTTCAATTGTTCCAATTCCTGAGAAAGCTCGCGGTAATTCAGATGCTCCAAATCTTTGGAGTTGACAATCCCAATAATGTCATCCAACGAATCGTCATAAACTGGAACACGCGTGTGAGGCCGACCCTGCAAAAAATCAGTTAATGCGCTGCGTGTTATTGCCAACGGCAGAGCCTGCATCTCCAACCGCGGCACCATCACGGCACGCGCGGTGGTATCCGAGAACCTCACAACACGATGTAAAATCTCAAACTCGGTGACATTGATTTCACCGCCTTTGTGTGACTCTGTAAAAAGCATATCCAATTCTTCCGGTGAGTGCACCTGGCTATGACCCTCGGCAGGATGAAAGCCGATCAGGCGCAAGAGGAAGTTGCCTATGCCGTTCAGCAGCCAGGTCAACGGGGAAAAGATAGTGGCAAAGAACAACATCGGGCGGCCGATCCAAAGGGCGGTTACGTCTGGCCTTTGAAGTGCAATGGACTTTGGCATCAACTCGCCAATAATAACGTGCAACGCGGTCATGATGAAATAGGCAAAGCCCGCAGTCAGCCCCGCAGAGGTAAGGCCCAACCACGTCTCCGGTATCCAAATGAAAAGGGGATGCAAAAGCGGCTCCAGCGCTTCCTCCCCCAGACCTCCCAACAGCAGGGATGCAATCGTAATCCCCACTTGAGTGGCGGCAATGTAGCGGTCAAGATCCCGCACGGCATGTTTAACCACAACTGCGGCGCTGTTGCCTTCAGCGGCAAGCTGGTCAATGCGTGTCTTGCGGACGGAGACAAGCGCAAATTCAGAAGCCACAAAGAAGGCGTTCGCTAGAACCAAAATAAACACGATGGCAAGATCCATCGCGATTGTGCCCGTTTCTGGAGAGGCTACTTGCTCCATAAGATATTCCATATTCTAAGAATCAAAACTCCGACTTCAGTATAAATCAACTTTTTAAGTTTTTCATGTTTTATTCAACCCGGGCAATCCGCCAGCAGACTTTGCCATCCTCACTGCTCGCAAAATTGCATCCTCCATCACTTCCGCGGCGAACGCGCCGATAATTGAGACATCGGCTTTTTTTGCGCCGGTGGACAGTGCAAAGATCACATCACCATCCAACATGGTATGAGCAGGTCTTATGGTGCGAGCGATGCCATCCTGCGCCATCTGCGCAACTTTGGTCGCCTGGGCTTTGGTCAACTTTGCGTTGGTCGCTACAACCCCGATCACCGTATTGGCACGACCCGCAAAACCGAGAATCCCACGGCCTATTGGATTCTTCATCATCGCAAGCGTATCCGCAAATTGATTCTTTTTCCCAATTCGCAGTGGGCCGACCTTCCCAGACCGAAGGCCTGCGATGATCTCGCCTGTTTTTGGATCAGTCACATCACCAAAGGCATTTACCGCCACGATGGCACCCACGATCACGCCCCCACCGATATCCATGCTGGCGGTGCCAACCCCAGATTTCATCGCCAGCTTGAGGCCAAACATCTTGCCGATGGATGCGCCCGTGCCTACGCCTACATTTCCCTCGGCAGGTGGGTCGGATAATGCTGAAGCGGCGGCGAGATATCCCATGGCAGAATCAGGCCGCAGGTCCGCGCGACCGAGGTTCAAGTCATATAAAATGGCAGAAGGGACGATTGGCACTTTGGCGGCACCGGTATTGAATCCGATCTTCTTTTCTTCGAGATAGCGCATCACGCCGCTGGCTGCATCCAAACCAAATGCTGAGCCGCCAGCCAAAACGATGGCATGAACTTTCTGCACGAGATTAATGGGATCCAACAGATCGGTCTCGCGCGTTCCGGGCGCACCGCCGCGCACATCCACACCGGCCACCGCGCCTTTTCGGCAGAGGATGACAGTGCAGCCAGTTAAGGCTTCTTCATTCTGCGTGTGCCCCACTTCGATGCCGCGCACATCGGTGATGGCATTTTTTAATTTCATGATTTCAACTTCTTCTTCAAGTAAGCACGCAGTTTTATTGGTTTGATTCCACTTAGGTCGATTTTCTGCGCGCCAATCATATCGGCGAATCTCTTCAGGCCATTGGCGAGCGCATCCGCGAAGGCTTCATCTTTCGGGGCATCGTCTTCGAGCCAGAAGCCGAGGATGTGAAGGGTGTTGGTTGTGCGGTCGAGCTTGGGGTCAAGCCGCGCCACCAGGTCGTCACCATACAAGATCGGCAAAGTGTAATAACCCCAGCGGCGTTGATGGGCGGGCTTATACACCTCCCATAAATATTCAAAGTCAAAAACTTTTTGCGCGCGGCCTCTTGCGCTGACGATTTCCAACGGTGCGAGCAAGGTGACTTCTTCATCCGTTGTTGGACCTTTTGGCTTCCATGCTTTGGGAATGCGCCCCGCTTCCAATTCGGACAGGTGAGGCTGGTCGCTGTTCAAGATGAGGAATCCATCCTTTGAGCCTTCCACCCCAACCCGCGAGACAACACCCTGCTCAACAAGTTGATGCACCAGATTTTTCGCATTTTCCCGCGATACATCTTTATGGATGTAATAGGAAAGTTCAGTTCCCAGACGGCTTTCACGCATCATTCCCAAAAAGGCAATGATCTTCCTGCTCATAAAGTCAATCGTTTCTTTTTCAGTTACCGAATAATCAAACTCTGACGGCACAACCCGTTCCCGCAGGTCGTAGATGCGGTCGAAGCCTTTGCGGTTGGAGATCATCACTTCACCTGTCAACCACAGGTAAAAGAGGGCAACGGAAGTTTCCTTGCGCCCGCGATAACTCCATGCTTTTACCTTTGTGCCTTCAAAATCCCTATTCCCCAACGGGCCGCGCTCACGCAACTCGTTGAGGATGAATTTCAACAACTCTTTTGGCGGATGCTTGAAAGATTCGTAGTTCAACCCCTGGGCTTTGCGCTGTTTCATGTGCAAACGCCAATATGGAAAATCGCTCATGGGGTACATCATCAGCCAGCCGCCATAGTCGAAGGCTTTGCGCTTTGCATAGGCCATCTCGTATAGATGTTCAGGCTTGTAATTCAACACGCGCCCATATATGGCAATGTCCTGGCTGCGTGCGACCATGGTCAACGGGTCGAGTTGAAGCGCCTGCATCTGGCGCAAAGCGGATTCAGCGCCGAGCGGCCCCTCGAAACGGCGACCAGGCCAAAGTCCCTGTGAGGCGAGCAGGAAGCGGCGATATGTTTGTTTTGAGATGGAGTCGACTGTCATTTTGTAAACCGTTAAATATCCTTTATCGTTCTTAAGAAGGTTTCCACAATATACGGGTCGAAGTATTGCCCGCTTTGTGTTTTGATATATTCAAGGGCCTTCTTTTTGGTCCAGGCTCTGCGATAGGGGCGTGAGCTGGTAAGGGCGTCCCATACATCTGCAATGGCAAAGATGCGTGCAGAGAGCGGGATCATTTCGCCTTTAAGTCCGCGCGGGTAACCTGAGCCATCCCACTTTTCGTGATGGCAATAAGGAATATCCAAAGACTGGCGCAGGTAGATAATGGGTTGAAGCATTCTAAGGGCAAGCACGGGATGCGTGCGCATGATCTCCCATTCCTTGTTGGTCAGTTTGCCTTTCTTGTGTAAGATGCGGTCTGAGATGCCCATCTTGCCGATGTCATGCAGCAAGGAACCACGGCGGATATGTTGCAGTTCGCTACCGTTGATGCCGGCTGCCCGCGCCAAGGCCATGGTGAGTTCTGTAACACGCTGTGTATGGCCTTCGGTCTCTTTATCGCGCAAGTCTAATGCGCGAGACCAGCCTTCGATGGTGGCTTCATAAGCAATGGCAAGCTCCATGTTGACGCGCTGGACGCTGTCAAATAGCTGCGCATTATCAATTGTAATGGCGGCTTGCCCTGCCAGTGTTTCAAGGAATTCAAGCCATTCATCATCTGCTGAAAATTTTGAGCGGCTATATCCTTCGAGAACGCCTTTTACCTCCCCTTTTACAAGCAGGGGAATGCAAATGTAATTGGTAAATTTTTCTTCAAACCATAAACGATAAAAGGGCTGATTTTCGATCACGACTTCAGGATCGAAAACCTGGATGACGGTACGTTCCATGACGCAGCGCCCCGCAAAGCTATCATTAAGGTGAACATCTGCGTTTTCGATCATGTTCGTACGAAACCCCTGCCCGGCTGAAAATTGCAACGTTTGCTCGTGAGGATGAAGCAAAAGCACATCGGCGGCATCCACACCTAATTGATTGATGACTTGATTGAGGACGATGTTCAGGGTGATGCGAAGATCAAGGCTGGTGGCGATGGCTTTATCAATCGTCCGCAGGGTTTGCAGGTGTTCGAGGCGGTGAAGCGCCTCGAGCCGAAGGCGGGCCGAATGAATGGCGCCCGCGGCTTGGGATGCAAAAAGCGATAAGAGGCGTTCATCTGCTTCCGTGAATTTTCGTTCAGAATCACCGGCCTCATCCACTGTTAGAACGCCGATCAACTCGCCGCTATATAGCATGGGCACTTCAAGTACTGCACGCAGGGGAACTCCTTCGTATTGAGGAGAACGACCTTCCCAAGTTGAATAATCGTCAACTCGCAGAGGTTTACGAGTCTTTGCTACATGCCCTGCGAGCCCTTCCCCTATTTTCAGGTGGGATCCAATGGTAATGTAAGCCTGTGTATCCACTGTCAATTCCAGTTCATTGCTGGATGGAATAAAAAGATAGATCCCACTGGATGAAGAGTGCAGCAGTTTCTTGGCTGTATTCACAATGACCTGAAGCATGGTGTTCAATTCAGTCTCGGCGGAGAGAGCATTACTCGTTTCATACAATGAGGCAAATTCCTGAGCACGGCGCGCGGTCTCATCATATAGGCGGGTACGATGCAGGGTAGAACCCGCTATTTCTGCCAAGGAGTTTAGGAGTTTCATTTGTTCTGGAGTAATCTGGCGCGGCAATTGAACCGAGACAAAAATTACGCCTACGATTTCAGCGCCAGCCCGAATGGGTACGCAAGCTCCACCCCAACCCGCTGGGATCTTTCTGCGAGTGGAAGGTTGTGGTAAAGGGTCTTTTGCAAACTCGATGGAATGGTAGGGCTCACCAGTTGCGAATACAGTTCCAGCCACCCCCGTACCAACTTTGACCGGAGTATTTTGAAGATCCTTGAACCAGCCGCGCGGAAAGGTATCCCTTAATTCGCTGCTATCCGCATGGTAAAGCAGGATCGTACCTGCGTCTGTCCCAAGCGCGGCGAGTGTCTGATCCAGCAAAATGGGCAGGGCTTCTTCAAAGGTTTGAGCTGCCCGCAAAGATGCCGAAACACTGTACAAGGCTTCCAATTCGATCAGCCGCTGACGCAGTGAATCCTCTGCCCGTTTGCGTTCGGTGATATCACGCAACATGCCTTCGTGATAAATGATATTCCCCTGCTCATTGTGGACGTAATACCCGTGATCTTCAACCCATATTTCAGAGCCGTCTTTGCGGCGCATTCGGTAGACTTCAATTTCCTCCTGGCCTGTATCCAAAATATGACTGCCTCTTTCATCGGGCGCAAAGTAAAGTTCTTTCTTGATGTCGATATTCAACATTTCATCCTTCGATGAATATCCAAACATCTTCACCATAGCCGGGTTTACATCAACAAACTTCCCCTCATGTGTACTGCGGTAAATGCCATCCATCATTTGATCGAATAATGAACGATAACGCGCTTCAGATTCGCGCAGCGCATTTTCCATCTTTTTGCTTTCGGTGATATCCACGATCACGCCTTCGATATACCGAATTTCGCCCTGGTTGTCTGGCACGCCCGTGCCCCATTCTTCCACCCAGCGCCATTCCCCGGACTTGTGGCGGATGCGATATGTGACACGAAACGTATCTGTAAAAGGCGCGGTCACGAGCGGAATATCATCGGGATGATAGAGGTCAAAAAAGCTGATCGACCCATTCAAAAATGCATCTGGAGGGTAGCCGGTTAATTCGGCAACTGCATTGTTAATATATTTGACAGTGTAGTTATCATCATTAAGGCACTGATAGATCACACTTGGGATATTCTCTGCGAGCGTTTGGAATTTTAATTCGTTTGTGTGCAAGTCCTGTTCTGCCTGCCTGCGTTCGGTGATATCCTGAATAATGGAAAAAAGGACCATGTCCCCATTTACAGTAACACGAGATGAACGCGATTCGATGATCCGAATTTCACCATTGGCTAGTTTATGCGGATAAATAAAATAATTATCCTTTCCGTTCAGGATGCGTTTTTGCTCTCCATCCACCTGGGCAGGCGGAAGCTGATTAATATCAGCGATATGCATTCTTTTGAATTGGGCAAGGGAATATCCATAAAATTTTTCAGCCGCTTCATTCGCATCCAAAATCCGCCCTGTTTCAGGTTCAATCAGAAGCATGACCGCATTATGTTTCTTGAATATATCAAGAAATGTGTCATCATTTTGTGCGGATAAATCTTCTGACATCAAGTTCTCCTACAATCCTCTTCTCCTCCATCAATGTGCCCGCATAATAATGACAAAAAGACCGACAACCCATTACGATCATCGGTCTTTCTTATAAGTCGATGTTTAGTCATCGCTCAGGGAAGCAATCGCCCTCAACAGGCCGAAGATCAGAACGCCGAGCTTCATGCCCTCCCCGGTGGTGATGGCTGTTTCGCGGTCACTCCTTTCGGCGCGCCGCGCAAGAAGAACGGCGGCTATCAGGCCGGTTATTGCACCGATCAACGTGCCGCCGATGATCACTCTGCTTTTATTCATGGTGTTATCCTTCCAAAAAATGCTTTTATAGTTTCCAGCCAGCCGTTCAGGGCAAGGATGGGCTTTACGGCCATATCCGCCCCGCGAATAATATATGAACGCGCTTTATAGACATAATCCTGGGCAATGCCAGTGTAGTGCGGAAGAATGCCGAGCGCGCGCGCCATCAGGTAGATAAGGCCAATGAGGACGGCAAGAAATATCAACCCCGCAATCATGATGGGAATAACGATCCAGATCGTGGAGATGGCAGCCCAGCGCCCCACATCTCCACCAGACCTGAATGTGGCGAGGCTGATCAATACGACCATGCCGACCAATATCAAGGCACTCAAGGCAACAGGCAAAATGATCTGCATATTGCGCTGCTTGCGATGTATTTGATAGGAATAATGTTCAGGGTGTGGGAGTTTGGCTTTCATCATTTATATTTTAGCATGAATCAAAAAAGTGACAGTCACATTGTGTGACTGTCACTTTTGTTTTATTGAAACTTATCGTCTATTTCTCAAGAATGTGGGAACATCCAGATCGTCTGCGTTGATGCTCGGCGGTTGTGAAGCGGATTTTGTATCATTGGATGAGCGTGTCTCTGCGTTGACGCTGACGGATTCACTTGGGCGTGTAAAAAGCGAGGAGGCAGACATGGCTCCAGATTGAGAAGCAGGCTTCTCGTTGCTGCGTGGGAGGCGTTCCAAAGCGCGGCGCGGGACTCCACTGCGTTCAAATCCAGTTGCGATGACGGTCACGCGGATCTCATCACCCATCTCGGGGTCGATAACAGCGCCGAAGATCATATTGACATCAGGATGCGCAGTCTCACGGATGATGGCCGCAGCGGTATTGACCTCGAAGAGAGTCATGTTCGAGCCACCAGTTACGTTGAAGAGAACGCCGCGCGCGCCATCAATCGTAATATCAAGCAATTGGCTAGAGATGGCTTGTTCGGCTGCGGTCTTGGCACGATCATCACCGGAGCCGCGGCCAACTGCCATAAGTGCAGCACCGCCTTCAGACATGATAGTGCGGACATCGGCGAAATCGAGGTTGATCAAACCAGGGATCGTGATCAACTCGGAGATGCCTTGAATGCCCTGATGCAGAACTTCATCTGCCATGCGGAAGGCATCCTGCAGGGACGATTTTTTATCAGCCAATTGAAGCAAACGATCATTCGGGATGGAGATGAGGGTGTGAGCGTGTTCCTTCATTTTTGTCACACCGGCTTCAGCAGATTGTGAGCGTTTGCCGCCTTCAAAAGTAAATGGACGTGTGACCACACCAATGGTGAGCGCGCCGCATTCCTTTGCAACTTGCGAAACTACAGGAGCCGCACCTGTGCCAGTGCCGCCGCCCATGCCCGCAGTGACGAAGACCATATCCGCGCCTTTCAGCACGTTATAAAGTTCATCGGATGATTCTTCCGCAGCTTTGCGTCCGATCTCAGGATCACCACCTGCACCAAGGCCGCGTGTGATCTTGTCACCCAGGCGCACACGAACAGGCGCACGTGAAAGCGTAAGCGCCTGCGCATCAGAATTGGCAGCGATAAATTCAACGCCTTGAATGCCTTCTTCCATCATACGGTTGACGGCATTCTGACCGGCTCCACCCACGCCAATTACTTTGATACGGGCGAAGGCTTCGGATTGCAGATTTCTTTTGTTCGAGTCCATGTGTTCCTCCTGGCAAGGAATATGCCATATCTTAAACGAGATTGAAAAATTTTAAAAGGTTTTTAAAGTGACTTGTGAATCTTTTCTCATTGAGCTTTCTTTCTTCTTTCATCTTTCTTCTAGCACGAAAGACGAAAGAAGAAAGAGTCTATATTACGGTAACAACCGTTTCATCCAATTTTTGATTGCATCAAAATTCATAGTTTTCTCTCCTCGCGATCTGCGGCGGTTTTTATTGCCGCTTGAAACTACAACATCATGTTCGCGCATGGTAGTTGCCCAACGCAACAGCCCCACGCTTGTTGAATATGCAGGCGAATTCAATTTATCGACCAGCCCTGTGAGGTTTTCAGGCTGCGCTGTACGCACGGGCATTCCCAATACTGCGCTTGCAATCCGTTTGATACCGGGCAGGGCAGATGTGCCACCCGTCAATACCACACCTGCGGGAAGCAAACCGTCATAACCAGAACGTTTTATCTCCTGCAGGATCAAGCCAAAGGTTTCTTCAATACGAGCTTCGATGATGTGAGCCAGGTCCTGGCGATTGATCTTGACATCATGATCTTCACCAAAGGGACGGATGGAGAAATATTCATCGCTTCCAACTTCGGACCGAATAGCATAACCTTGCTGCTTCTTCACTTCCTCCGCCTGAGACATGGGCAATCGCAGCCCATGCGCAATATCCTGAGTGACGTGATTGCCGCCAACAGCCAGCACCATCGTATGCCAGACATCACCGTTGACATAAATTGCGAGGTCAGTTGTGCCGCCGCCAATATCGCAAACCGCAACACCCATCTGGCGTTCCTGCTCGGTCAACACCACTTCAGCAGAGGCCAGCGGATTCAAAACAAATTGCTGAATATCAACACCTGCCGCGCCTACACACTGACGAAGGTTATCCATTGTTGCTGCAGCTGCGGTGATGATATGTGTTTCCATTTCAAGTTTGTAGCCATGCATACCAGCGGGGGTCTTCACGCCTTCCTGCCCATCGACTGTGATGCCGCGCTGAATGACATGCACGATCTCACGGTCATGCGGGATGGCAACGGCCTGCGCCTGTTCGAGAGCGCGGGCAATATCCACTGCGTCGATTACGCCGCCGGGTATACCTGTCGTACCGCGGCTATTTACAGATGAGACATGCGCCCCTGCAAGGCTGACCAACCCGGTAGTGATCTCCAGGCCAGAAGTGCGTTCCGCTTTTTCAACCGAACGTTTGATGGCTTGTGATGCGGCAGCAAGATCCACAATAATACCTTTGCGGATTCCATCCGAAGGCTCAATGCCAACGCCGAGGATGCGGATGGTCTTTTCATCCTCCACCCGCCCAACGAGGGTGCAAACCTTGGTCGTGCCTACGTCAATGCCAACTACGATCTCTTCCATTATTGTTCACTACTCACTGTTTCTTCTTGTGGTTCTTCTTCGATTGATTCTTCAAGCGTGCTTTCAGCCATGCGATAAAACGGCGCTTCAGGATAAACTACGTTTATATATTCAGGATATTTATTTTGCGCGATCAATGAATCAACCAGGGATTGATACACGCGTAACTTCAAGGGCATGTCGTTTGCGCTAATGCCAAATGAAACTTTCCAGCCGCGGGAATCTGTCCAGCCGAGGCCCTGGGCTGAGTCAAATGTCATCGTCGAGCCGGCAGGTACGGACGGGGCGAGAACGAGAATTCCATCCACTAATTCTTTTTGCACATAGGGCGGCGGGCTGAGCGGGTCAACAGCAACGCCTGCAGGCGGTTCATCCAAAGCAGTGACGGAGACAAGCCCATCCACAAAACCTCTTGGACGAAATGCCACACCGCTATCATCGATCCATGTATAGCCTTCGCCTTGCTGCCACAGGATGACGGGCTGACGCTCGGTGACCGTAACGTAAACATGGTTCGGCAAATAGACATTTACTTCCGCTGTAAGTAGTTCCGGGTAGTTCATCAGCAGACGTGTTCGAACATCCTGCGGTTGAACCGTGAAAATGGATTGACCTGTAACGCCAAGCACGCTGTTGATCTCTTCCCGGCTGATGCGATTGTTGCCAAGCACGGTTGCAACCGGGATATAAAAGTAAGGAAGTGTGAGCGCCAGATATATGGCAGTGCCAAGCAATAAAGCGATGATGATGGAAGCAAACCGCCAATTTGCATGGAAACGCGGGAACGAAATATTTGGCTTATGTAAATGGAACTCCGGCAGACCAAGCGCAACATTGAATCGGCGAGGCTTTGACACCAGCATGGGCCTGGACTTGATCGGAATGGTCGGTGTGCGCGAAGTGACCGGCACAATCGGCTTGAGCGCGCGCTTTGTGGTTTGTTCCAACTCTTTGGCAGCGCGCTGTGCACGGCGGCGGCGGACAAGCTCAGCGCGAGTGAGGTCGCGTTTGCTGCTCATGCTGTCCTCCGATGCTCGGTGTGATCGCGCTGCTGTTTGCGCTCGAGTGCAAGTTCGATCAATCGATCTACAAGCTGCGGGTAAGTGATACCGCTGGCCTTCCACAACTTGGGATACATGCTGATGGAGGTAAAACCTGGCAATGTATTTAATTCGTTCAAGTAGATCTTGTGTGTATCGTTTTCAACAAAAAAGTCTGCGCGTGCCATGCCTGCGCAATCGATAGCCTTATAAGCACGCACAGCATAGTCGCGAATTTTGTTTGTGACTTCATTTGGCAATTGCGAAGGGATGATGAGCCCGGATGTGCCATCGATATATTTTGATTCATAGGAGTAGAATTCACGGCTCGGCAGAACCTCACCGCAAACGGAAGTCTCTGGAGATTCATTGCCCAGCACACTTACTTCCACTTCACGCGCATTGACCGCGCCGCGCTCGATGACAACGCGGCGATCATAGCGCGCAGCTTCCATCAAGCCTTCGGAAAGATCGGAGCGCGAATTACATTTGCTGATCCCAACCGACGAACCCAGGTTGGCGGGTTTCGCAAAGAATGGATATGCTCCCATCTTTTCAACTTTATCGAGAACAGCGTTCATATCACTTTCGATCTCACTCCGCAGAACAAGCAGTGAATCGACAATTGGAATATTATTGGCACGCATGACATCTTTGAAAATACCTTTGTCCATGCCGACAGATGAACCAGCTACACCTGCACCTACGTAAGCCGCATCCGCAAGTTCGAGCAGGCCTTGTATCGTACCGTCTTCGCCAAATGGCCCATGCAGAACAGGGAAGAAGACATCCACTGCGGCAAGGGTTTCAAGCCTATCGCCCATCTTTGTAGAACGCACTACGCGCAAAGATTTAAGCGCCGCAGGTTCGGTTGGAGGAATGACTGGATCAAGGCTGGAAACATCCTTCTTCTCGAATGCTTCCAAGGTATTCGTACCTGTCAGCCAGTTGCCATCCAGCGTGATGCCAATTTGAATCACTTCATATCGCTCCGCATCCAACGCAACCAGCACGGAACGTGCAGACATGAGCGAGACCTCATGTTCGCCGGAACGTCCGCCAAATAACACTGCAATGCGAAGTTTCTTCATATCGTTTCACGTTTAAACGTTTGCACGTTTAAACGTTCCATTCTCCAACAAATTCCACTTCCAATTCCAATTGAACGCCAAATTTTTCACTTACAGTTTTTTGCACTAAATGAATCAAGGCGCGAACGTCTTCCGCCTTGGTTTCACCGTGATTGATAAAAAAGTTTCCGTGCAGCTTGCTGATCTCAGCATTGCCGATGCGCGTACCTTTGAGCCCCGCGGCTTCGATCAAACGCCCCGCATGATCGCCCTCAGGGTTTTTGAACATGGAACCCATGCTGGCACCGGGCGGTTGCGTGGCTTTTCGGCCTCCGCTGAATTGCTCGATTTTAACAGACACTTCCTCTTTCGTTGAATTTTTTAATCTCAATAAAGCCGAAAGTACTATTGCCTTAATTTCACCGCGTTTCAATACACTGGTGCGATAACCATATCCCATTTGCTCAACAGAAAATTTCTCGCGTCCATTCTTCGTCAACATCTCGGCCCAAATCAAATTACCAGATATATCACCGCCGAATGCACCTGCATTTCCATACACTGCGCCGCCAATTGTGCCGGGGATTGTGGCTGCCCATTCCAAACCTGTCAGGCCTTTGGATGCACAGCGATTTGCAAGATTGCTAAAGACGACCCCCGCTTCACACCAGACTGTTGGGCTGTCACCTGTTTCGAAGCGCACTTCCTTCGCCTTATTCAAAACCACTATCCCACGCACACCTTTATCACTGACCAGAACATTCGAGCCGCCGCCCAGCACATAATATGGAAGTTGATGTTCCCAGATCAATTGCATAACGCCAGCAAGTTCATCCGCCGATTTGACAGTAATCATCACATCCGCAGGGCCGCCGATGCGCGCAGAAGTGTACGGTGCAAGAGAGACATTCTCGTGCACAGCGTTGCCAAACTGCTGGCGTAATACATCAACGGAATAAGCGGAACTGGTCATAATCATTTCAACTAATCTTTCTTCTCCAAATGTTCAATGATCTTCTTCAATGCCTGCGGCTCTACATGCTCCTGCTCTGCCACAGGTTTGATCACAGGTTTCCGTAGGGCTTTATTTTCGCGTTCATCCCTGGCATGGACCAGGACCATTCTCAACGGAGGCAGAGCAATCACTTCGGTCTGGTCTTGAGGCGTCTCTTGTTTTTTGTCAGTCATTATCGCCTCATATTTCCTTCAATAGGGTTTCGCTGATTTGGTCTGCGTCACCAGCCGAAAGAACAATCACAACGTCACCGGAGCGAAGGTTTTTCAATAAATAATTCTTCGTATCTTCAAGCGAACCTGTATAGTGGGCTGAGGGATGAGGCATGGCACTAACCACTTCAGCGGAGGAGAAGCCTTGCTTTGCTTCACGTGAGGCATAAATTTCAGTCACAAGCACTTCATCAGCATCTACAAAGGCACGTGAGAATTCAAGGAATAAAGTCTGTGTGCGCGAGTAGGTATGAGGCTGCCAGACCGCCCAAATACGATGGCGCGGATAACGCGCCTTTGCGCCCGCCAACGTGGCGCGGATCTCAGTGGGGTGATGGGCATAATCATCAATCACGGTCACGCCGTTGCGCTCACCGCGCACTTCAAAGCGGCGGCCTGTTCCAGTGAATTGACTCAACGCATTGGCCGCTTCCTGAAGCGAAAGACCCAAAGTTGCTATGACTGATAAGGCAGCGAGCGCATTCCGTACATTATGCTCACCGGGCACTTGCAAAGAGACATTGATTATCGACGCAGAAGCCGAGCCCATATTTGTCATGATAGAAAAATCATAGCCACCACGATCATTGGCATGCAAGGTGCGCGCCTGCACCCATTGCGGGCTGTTGATCGTCATCTCACCTTGAATACTATAAGAAACGATATTCAATCCCTGGCGGCGTGCATGGGTCAGTAAAGTTGCTGCGCCTTCATCTTCGGCACTTACGATCAACGTCCCATCCAGAGGCAGCAGGTCTACGAAGCTTTGAAAGGCGGAATACATATCTTCAAATGTCGGGTAGCAATCCGGGTGATCGTGCTCGAGGTTGGTTACAACTTCAATGAAAGGTTTGAGGCCCAGGAACATGCGGTCATACTCATCAGCTTCAATCACAAAAAGGTCGCCTTTGCCTGCGTGTGCATTGGTATTAAGGTTGTTCAACGTGCCACCCACAATAAAGGATGGGTCGCGTTTCATTGCATATAAAATCCACGCGATCATGGCGGTGGTGGTGGTCTTGCCATGCGTCCCTGCAATGGCAATACCTGTTTTTTTGGACATTAACTGGCCGAGGAAATCTGCGCGTTTATGAACGGGAATCCTTGCCTGTATCGCAGCCCGCACCTCGGGGTTGTCATCTCCAATTGCGGAGGAGCGTACCACCCAATCTGCTCCTGCCACGTTGCGCGGATGATGTCCGATATAGATCGACACGCCTTCATTTTGCAGGTCTGCTGCAAATTTTGAGAGAGTACGGTCTGAGCCTGTCACCTTATATCCGCTTTCCTTGAGCAGGCGCGCGATGGCAGAAAGCCCTGAACCACCAATGCCAATGAAGTGAACGTGTGTCATAAGGTTTCCTGATGTCATTGCGAGGGCGTTCTTGTTCTTTGCCCAACACTGCACCGTGCGCCAGTGCGGTGAGCAATCTACGTGATGATGCAGGAGATTGCGTCGGCGGAAAAGCGCCGCCTCGCAATGACATAAGATCAGATATACACCACAATAATAAAGATCAAAATGATAATGACTGCAAAATAAATGCCTGGCTCACCTAAAAAGCGAGGAGGCATGTATTTCATCATCGTATCAACAGCCTGGATGATGGCTGGGTCAGTGGCGGGGCTGATGATATGCGGATATGGATAGTTTGCCACATGGTTGTAAAACAGGATGGAGCCTGCAATGAGATAGCCATTTATGCCGCCCAATACAGCACCGAAGAGTGCATCCTGCAAACGTTCACGCGCGGCTTTGGAAGCAAGCCGTGGGAGAGATACAGTTTGATATCCAAAATAAACAAGTGCAATCAGGATAATAACGCGGATCCATAATACAGAAGTGCTCGCATCGTCCAGGTCGCGGACGAGGGGAATGTATTTCTCCAGAAGCAGGTTGACCGCCAGCGAAGTGATGACGCTGAAGGCCACCAGCAATTCCTTTGCCCATCCACGCATGGCCCCGATCACCGCAAAGAGCAGGACGTACATCCAGAAGATATAGACGATGCTCATCATAGTGGGTGCTCTCCTGCCAATTCAACCAACTGGCTGGCAATAACATTTGCTGCATTGGGGTGTGATAATTTTTTCATCGAGGCTCGCATGGCTTCCAGTTTATTTTCATTCATCAATATATCTTTTATCACAGACAAGAGTTTATCTTCCAATAATTCATCCTGCAAGATGACTGCGGCATTGTGTTCGGCCAAGTAATCAGCGTTTACTTTTTGATAGCGCCATGCATACGGATACGGCACAAGCACAGCGGGCAAACCAAAGAAGGGATATTCTCCCAATGCAGATGCGCCCGCGCGTGATACAACCAGGTCTGCCGCTGCAAGTGCGGCTCCCATTTCATGTGAATATGGCATCGCATGATAATAAGGCTTAAGCTGCGCTGGTAATTTCTGTGCGGCTCTCTCAACCACAGGCCAATCCAAAGAACCAGTGAGATGAATCACTTGCGCAAAGCTCAACAGTTCTTCGATGTGTTTCAAGGTGGTCATGTTGAGTGAACGTGCGCCTTTGCTTCCACCAGTGACCAGCAGGGTGGGCCTATTTAGATCAAGCCCAAAGTGCTGAGTCGCTTTTTCGCGGGACCAACTTGCAAGGTCAGCACGAAGCGGGTAGCCTGAGAGAATGAGTCTCTCGGGGCGGGGGAAATATTTTTTTGAGTCGGAAGCGGTCACAGTGATGACATCCGCAAAACGTGAAAGAAACTTAAGTGCGAGACCTGGCTCAATATCAGGGACATACAATACGGTTGGAACATTTCGACCAGCCACGGCCATGGGTGCAGCAACGAAGCCACCGGTGAAGAAGAGCACATCGGGTTTGAACTCGCGCAGAATGCGGCGCGATTCAATGACCCCGCGTGTAAGTTTGGCAAGGTTGCCGGGCAGCGCACGCAAACCAACACCGTGCACACCTGCGGCTGGAACGGAACGATAAGCAATGCCTTCGCGCTTCACGAGTTCCTCTTCCATGCCGCCTTCGCCGCCAACCCACAATACGTCGAGTGTCTCACGTTGAACGTTGAGCGCTTCCAGAACGGCGAGTGCGGGATACACTCCGCCGCCCGTTCCACCAGCGCAAATTAGCAACCGCACTGTAAGACCTCCATTCTTCATCTGTAGTTGTGCCATCACCTGCCTGGCGCGAAATATTAAAGAGAATGCCCAACGCGGCAAGTGTAGTAACCAGGTTTGAGCCGCCCGCGCTGACGAACGGTAAAGCATTGCCTGCAAATGGCATAAGCCCAACCATCACCGCCATGTTGATCAACGCTTCCATACCGATCCAAATCACAAGGCCCGAAGCAAGCAATGTGCCAAGCATATCTGGTGCACGGCGTGCAATCACTAATCCGCGCCAGATGAGAAAGCCATATAAACCGATCAATGCAACCGCGCCGAACCAGCCAAGTTCTTCAACCACAACGGCGAAGACACTATCCGTTGGCGGAACAGGCAAACCAGTTAATTTTGATTGTGACTGACCCAGCCCTACACCGAACCATCCACCGTTGACAATGGCTTCAAATGAACGACGCACATGATACGAAGCCTGCAATGGGTCTTTGATGCCTGCCACAAAATCTCCCACACGTTCGCGGCCTGTGAGGCTGATTGATGCAACCGACCATGCAGCAATGGAAGCAACAATCAGCAGAACACCAATCTGTTTCAGATCACCGCCCGCTAAAAAGAAAAGCAAGCCTCCCAAGACGAGGACTGTTGCAGCAGCGCTCAGGTCGGGCTGTTGATAAATCAAGCCGCCCACCACACCCAGGATCACGCCCAGAGGAATCAGACCGAGTGAAATATCATGCAGAAATTGTCGCTTTGCATACAGCCAAACTCCGAGATAGAGAATCGAAATTAATTTGGCAAGTTCCGATGGCTGAACCGACCCGCCAAAGACGGCGCGTTTCGCATTGAAGCGGATCTCACTCATAAGCAAAACAACAACCAGCAAGAGGATCGTAAATGCCATGGCAGGCACAACTAATTTGCGCCAATGATGGTAATCAAAGAATGCAAGTAAAGTTGCAACCACCACGCCAATACCAAGCCAGGTTAGCTGGCGGTTGAACATGTACATCGGGTCGCCATAGGCGCCGAGCGAAAAATCCCACGAAGCTGAGAAGAGCATCAATAACCCGAATACAAGTAAGGCCACTACAGATACCAGCAATGGCATATCAAAGCCGCGCAAAAAACCAGCGGGGCCATGCGATGAATAGGTTTGTTCTTTTACGAAAGTTCCAGTACCCATTTTCTAAACGATTCTCCTCTCTCAGCAAAATCTTTAAACTCATCGTAACTTGTGCCGCCTGGCGAAAGCAGGACGATGTCTCCTGCCTGGGCCGCTTCTGCAGCGAGGGCGACTGCTTCTTTAAGATTCGTTGCGCGACGAATATCCACGCTTCGCTCTCCGCCGACACCTGCCACTGTTTTCTGAATCATATCCGCTGCCTCGCCAAAAACCACTAAATGATCCACACGTTCACATATCAATTTGGCAATGTCATTCCACGGCAGATTCTTGTCACGTCCGCCGAGCATGAGCACGATCGGCTCATCAAAAGCATGGACGGCGGCCATACTGCGCTCCGGCGCGGTTGCAATCGAGTCGTTATACCAACGCACACCGTGCAGCTCACGCACAAGTTCCAAACGATGCGGCACACCGCGAAATTCTTCAACCGCTTCGAGCATGTTATCCAATTTGAATCCAGCTGCGTGACCGATCGTGAACGCCGCGAGGACATTGGCTACATTATGGTCGCCGCGCAATTGGATCTTCTCGCGCAATAACAAAGGCAGGTAGGCATTTCCATCGCGCAGGTTCAACAATCCATCATGTAAATATGCTCCATTCAATCCTTTGTCCAACTCGTGCAGGCTGAATGTCAGCAATTTGCCTTTTACTTTATCGCGCAAATCCCAGGCACCCTTATCATCCCTGCCAAGGATGACGGTATCTTTGTCAGTTTGAAAATCCAAAATACGCGCCTTGGCCGCAGTGTAGGCTTCCATCGTACCGTGACGATCCAAATGATTGGGCGTGATATTCAAAACAGCAGCAATGTTCGGCGAGATGGTCATCTGCTCCAGTTGAAAGGATGATAATTCCATGATGGCGATGTCATCGGGTTTCATATCGTCCACGTAGTTAATGAGCGGGTCACCGATGTTGCCACCGATAAAAGCAGAAGGCAGATGGTGGAAGGCAGATGATTTTGCATTCTGCCTTCTGCTTTCTGAGTTTTTTTTAGCCATCTCACCCACTAACGTAGTTGTCGTTGTCTTACCTGCCGAACCGGTGATGCCAATTGTTTTGCATAGGGCGACTTCCATGAAGATCTGTGAATCGTTTGAAAGGGGAATGCCGCGTTTGATAGCTTCCTGCACAATGGGCAAAGTCAACGGCACGCCACCGGAGAGGCAAAGCACGTCCGTGTGATCCAGAAGCTCAAGCGGATGCCCACCCACTGCCCAGGTCACATTCGTATCCACGAGGGAGGCTCGGGCGGAGGTCAATTCGTCTGCATGGCGCGAGTCACTCAAGGTCACGATTGAACCGTGACGGGAGAGCCAGCGAGCAAGGGCGATTCCTTGTCTCGCTGCGCCGAGGATGAGGGTGCGGGTGCCGTTCCAGTTGGTCATAATTTTCTATCGTCATTGCGAGCGCACTTTGCGAAGCAATCTCTATTCTTTGTTGGGGATTGCTCACCGCACTGGCGCGCGGCGCAGTGTCAGGCTAACGCCCTCGCAATGACGGATAAGCTAAACCTGCGATAAACCTATTCCTATCAACGCCGCCATCAAACCGATGAGCCAGAAGCGTTGTACGATCTGGGTTTCGCTCCAGCCTAGCAATTCAAAATGTAAATGGATGGGCGCCATTTTGAAAAAACGTTTACCTTTCGTCCATTTAAAATAACCGATCTGGATCACATCGCTCAACATTTCAGCAAGCGGGATAATACCGATCACGAGCAGCATGGGCCATTGACCTGTCATCAGCGCGATGACTGCCAGCACCGCGCCAAGGGGAAGCGAACCTGTATCGCCCATGATAAGTTCGGCGGGATGGACGTTGAACCACAAAAAGCCAAAGAGCGCGCCAACGAGAATAAAACAAAAACGCGCGAGATAAACCTGTTCCTGCATGATGGCAATGCCGCCGAACGCGGCAATCGCTGTGGCAGCGATCAAGCCTGCCAGGCCGTCGAGGCCATCTGTAAAGTTGACCGCATTCGATTCGGCGACAATGATGAAAGCGGCAATAGGCACATAGAACCAGCCAAGCTCGATCTCGAAGAAGAGGCCGGGGATGTAAACGTCCGGTGCATCAATTACATATTTCAGAACGTAAGCAGTGCCAAGGGCAAGCAGCACCTGGAACATGAATTTGGTACGGACACGCATTCCATCGCCTTTGCGCCTGCCGTGAATCCCTTCCCAGTCATCCAACGCGCCAAGAATGCCATATCCAACCATGACAGCCATTGGGAGAAGAACGGAACGCCCCACGCCGCTGGAGGCCACACCGACCAAGGCAACTCCATTCAACAACCCGCTGAGCAGCAGCACCGGCAGAATAAACATGACGCCGCCCATGGTAGGCGTTCCCATCTTTACACGATGCGCATCAGGTTCTTCCACGCGGATGATCTTACCAACTTTATAATGGCGCAGGATACGCAGCAGAGGTCCACCCCAAATAGCGGTCATGATGAAAGCAAGCCCTGAAAGGCTGAGCGAGAGTGCGATCTGCCTCATGAGCTGACCTCCAGGGCTGCGGTGATTCGATCCATCCGCAAACCGTGCGAGCCTTTGATGAGCACGGTATCATCTGATGTAAGATTTTTATTCAACCAATCCACCACCGATTCAGATTCTTCAAATTCTAAAATATGTGCGGGCTTCATTCCAGCGCGCCGCGCGGCGTTTGCGATCATACGCCCACGCGTGCCAAGCGTAAGCAGAACTTTTGCCACCTGAGCAGCGCGCACGCCCACAATCTCGTGGCCTTGTTTTTCGTATGGGCCGAGCTCAAGCATATCACCCAATACGGCGATCTTGTGCCCATCCATTTCATCCAGTAAATTCAATGCTGCCAGCATGGATTCGGGCGAGGCATTGTAGGTATCATCCAGGATCAATGCACCATTCCCGCTGCGCACAGCTACAAGGCGCAATTGCGCATGTCCATGGGAGAGGCCATCGAAAATTTCCTGCCAGTTCAAGCCGTCATTCAAACCGACAGAGGCGGCACGCAACGCAGTATGAACCGAGTGCCGCCCGATCATGGGGATGTGTGTATGAAGTACTTCACCTTTGTAATGCAAACGGAAGCGAATGCCATCCAAACCAAGGCCTTCGATCTGGTCTGCCCAGAGGTCTGCTTCCGGTGAAAGCCCATAGAAGAAGACTCGTGCTTTGGATTTCTCCTCCATTTTGCGAACCCAGGGATCATCAAAGTTAAGGATCGCAACACCGTCAGATGGAAGGGATTGGATCAATTCACTTTTACCTTTAGCAATCGCTTCCTGTGAACCGGCACGCTCCGCATGGACTGTGCCCACATTTGTAACTACGCCAATTTGAGGCATGGCTATATCACAAAGGAATTGGATCTCACCAGGAACGTAAAATCCCATCTCCAATACGGCGCGTTCGTAACCGGAGCTGAGTTTTAAAATAGTGAGAGGCAAGCCGATCTCATTATTGAGATTACCAAGGTTTTTCAACGTGCGATAGCGGGTGCCCAGCACTTCGGCGACCATTTCTTTTGTGGTGGATTTCCCAACACTGCCGGTGATGCCGATCACACGCAAATCCAGTTTGCGGCGCCAGAAGCGGGCAATTTGTTGCAAGGCAGAGAGGGTATTGTCTACGCGCAGGCAGAGAGGCGAATCAAGCTGAAGGGGAGAACCAGTTGATACGCTTTGCGCGGCGCGCAGGTCAAGGGTCGGGAAAGAAGCGGATACATCCTTCTGAATTAAAGCAAAAGACGCCCCCCTCTTGAATGCATCTGCAATAAAATCGTGACCATCTACATTTTCGCCGGGCATCGCCACAAAGAGCGAACCAGGGATCACTTGGCGCGAGTCTATTGCGGCTTCGGTGACAACCGCAGTTGCGTTTGGAATGCGAACCGCGTTGTGCGTGAGGGCTTCGAGGATGTCGGCGAATGTGAGCATATTATTTTGCCACAAGTTGTTGGCGAATATAATCCGGGGGAATATCCAAAAGGATGATGGTTTTCTCTGCCATTTCAGCAAATACCGGCGCGGCAGTCTCAGCGCCCCAAATGGATGCGGCTGGGCGCTCGAGCCAGACATAGATCATAAATTGCGGATCGTCCACCGGGCCCCAGCCAATAAAAGAGGTATTGGTTTGCGTACTGTCATAGAATCCATTGACAGGGATCTGTGCGGTGCCAGTTTTTCCAGCGATGCGATAACCGGGCACAAGCGCCTTGGATGCTTCTGATTCAAGCGAGATGGCGAGCATTTCGCTTAATGTATCTGCTGTTTGCTCGGAGATGGGCGAGCCGGCATATTGCGCAGGGACATTATATTGGCGGCCATCGCGCACCATTGCGCTCAAGGCATGAGGTGTTACCGAACGTCCATTGTTTGCAACTGATGAAACTGCCATCAACATCTGGATCGGGGTAACAGTGACACCCTGACCAAAGGCATTTGTGCCAAGATCAACCGGATACCAATCTGAATCACCCGGGGTCTTGAGTCTGCCACTGACTTCCCCAGCCAGATCCACGCCTGTGAGATGACCAAAACCAAAGGCATCCATGTAGTTATAAAAAGTCTCCGCGCCCATTTGCACAGAAAGGTTGACCATGCAGATGTTTAACGAGTGCTGCAAACAGCCGACCATATTCTGGACACCCCAGGGCTGTTGGTCCCAATTCTTGATGGTGACTCCGCCGATCAAGATAGAGCCGGTATCCAGGTAGGTTGTATTGGGGTTGACAGTGGAGCTATCCAATGCAGCGGCCATGGTAAGGATTTTTGTTACGGAACCGGGCTCGTAGGGTTTTGAAATGGCCGGGTTGTATTCGCTGACATTGTCGTAAACCACGCCGTAATTCCAGAATTGATTCAAGTCCATGCGGCGGGTGGCGGCAATTGCGAGCAATTCACCATTACGTGGATCCATTACTACGATGGTCCCGCCTTGCGCTTCATACTCATCCAAGGCTGCATCCAAAATATCTTCGGCGGCAGCTTGTAGATCTCGGTTAATGGTTAGGACGAGGGTTGTGCCATCAGGCACGCGTGGAATCTCGAAGGCTTTATTCGGGTCGGTTGGGACGAGTACCTGCACCGGGTTGCCTGCCAGCAAAGTATCATACTTCTCTTCAATGCCAAAGTAGCCGCGTCCTTCACGGGTTACAAAACCGATGATGTTTGAAGCCAGCGCGTCTTCAGGATAGCTGCGCTGCGGATGGGATTTGAACTGAAGCCCGGTCAGCCCGCCGAGTGTTCCTTCGGGGGCCTGTTCCTGCAATGCCCTCTTCAACTCTTGAAGATTTAAGGCTTGCTGTGCATCTATGAAATCAGCAATGACGATATAGGAAAGACCCTCAGGCGGGTTTTGAATTACATTCATGATCTGATCGTAATCCATGCCAAGTTCTGCGCTCACCGCAAATGCAATCGCATGAGGGTCCTGGGCGGTGGTCAGATCAACGCCGACCTCGTATACGGTTTTATTCCCTGCCAGCAAACGACCATTGCGATCATAAATCTCGCCGCGGTTCGGGTAAAAGGTATGCAATTCGTAAGCGTAATTTTCCGCCTGCTGACGAAAGACATCGGCTTCCACACTGTTTTGAATGCGCGTCATCTGCACAATGATGATAAATGCAATTAACCCCATCGCGCTGATCAATACCTGGGTTCGGCGCGCATATTGCTGTCTCATTGTGCGCCTCGGGAAGATGATATTCTTTCATCCATCCAATCCAATAAGGACTGGTTATATTCCGGCGGGAGGGTGAGGGCACTCAATTGAAGCTGCGGCGCGGAGGATAAGATATATGACACAGGTTCGGAATAGCCCGGTATAACCAGGTACTCAGCATCATCCGGTTCCATCGGGCGGAAACCAAGCTCACGCGCGCGGGTTTCCATAGCACTGGCCGATGTTAATGAAGCAAGCTGTGTTTGCAGATCTTCACTCAATTGCTGGCTGACAGCAATTGAATAAGTAAGATCCTGAATTTCGCGTCCCGCAATTGCAGTCTTCGAGGTGATGTTGAGATAAAGAGTGGCAACCATAGCCAGCGCAACCACTGCAAGCAATACGTTTCCGATCCACTGGCGTTGAATGCGCCAGGGAGCGATCTTGTAGGCATGAATGTAGTGGTTTACGTTCGGTATGTTCATAATTTTTCTACAACTCTAAGCTTGGCGCTGCGCGCTCTCGGGTTTTCTTTTACCTCTTCATCAGTCGGCAATATCGGTTTCTTATTGATCAGCTTCACTACAGCCTTGCGTTCCACTTCATAAATTCTTTCGTAAGGCGGGTTGACGATATCCTTGCTCTGCTCTCTAAAATACTCTTTGACGATGCGGTCTTCCAGCGAGTGGAAGGAGATCACCGCGCATCTTCCACCGGACCTGAGAGCTGCTACGGCTTGCGGAAGAGTTTTCTCCACTGCTGCCAATTCTTCATTGACGGCGATTCGCAGAGCTTGAAAGGTCTGCGTGGCAGGGTGCACTCGGTCACCTCGTCGGGGAGAGGCTTTCTCGATGACTGCGACCAGCTCACGGGTAGTATGAAGCGGTCTGTTCATCACAATGGCCCTCGCGATCTTTCTGGAGTCACGGTCTTCGCCATAACGGAAAATGATGTCGGCCAGCTCTCTTTCATCAAACTTGTTGACGATATCCTCCGCGCTCATTGTTGCATGTGGACCAAATCTCATATCGAGCGGGCCATCTTGCATGAAGGAAAAGCCGCGCTCGGCATTATCAAACTGCATAGACGATGCACCGAGGTCTAGCAGAATGCCATCTACAAAATCCCATTTCAACACGGCGAGTTGTTCACTGAGCGTTATGTGGGAGGCTTGCACGAGATGAATGCGCCCCTCGTAAGGAGCCAAGGTCTCACGAGCAAGCGCCAAAGCCTGTGGGTCTACATCCAGACCCAGCAAATGCCCATCTGGCGCGCAAGCCTCCAGGATCCCGCGAGCGTGACCGCCCGCGCCCAAAGTGCCATCCACATACCGCCCGCCGTTGCGGGATTGCAGAGCGTGTATAATCTCTTTGTAAAGTACAGGTTTGTGAGCGTCCATAACGTTGGTTATGACGCAGGTTTTGTTTTGGAAAGATCTAACGTAGAGAAACGAGCGTTATTGGCTTCTGTATCCTGCAGTTGAGTCATTTGTTCGCTCCACAGTGCAGGCATCCAGACTTCAAAATATTCACCCTGCCCCGCTACCACCAGCTCGCCGTTTTCAATTCCAAGGAAAGCGCGCAGGTTTTGTGGCACAAGGATGCGTCCAACTTTATCCGCTACAACTGGGTAGGCGTTGGACAGAATCAAACGGCGCAAAAGACGGGCGGTGGGGTCAGCCAGGTTCATGGCCTCGATGCGCTCATAAACTTGTTTGAAATAGGTCTCGGTCATCACCATCAGGCATTTGTCAAAGCCCTGTGTGATAAAAGCGCCGCCTTCCAACAATTCACGAAAACGCGCTGGTATCATCAGGCGTCCTTTGTCATCGAGGTTGTGTTGGAAGTGACCCAAGAACATATGTGCTACTTATCCTTTTAATGCGATGAACGCCGGGCATCCCGGCGTCCTTACCACTTTCTACCACTTTCTACCACTTCTTCCCACATTATACTGATTTGTTGGTAAAAATCAAGTGGTGGATGCTGTTTCTCATATTTCAAAGGCATTGCTGAATGCAAAACTCCCCCACCTTCACCCTGCTCGAAGCAAAAAACTGGCATGATTATGAATTACTAGATTCAGGTGATGGCTTAAAGCTTGAACGCTTTGGCAAATACATTTTTTCGCGCCCCGAATCCCAAGCTATGTGGAGCCGCGCCTTGCCAGCATCAGAGTGGAACAATGTTCATGCCGTGTTCCAACCATCAGGCGAGGAGAGCGGCGGTCATTGGGATTTTAAGAAACGAGTAGATGAGAGATGGGAAATGAGTTATTCCCTCACCCTAGCCCTCTCCCAAAGGGAGAGGGAACTCCCTTCCCCTCCGGGGGAAGGGTTGGGGATGAGAGAGTTGAAGTTCATTGCGATGACAACCCCAGGACGCCACCTCGGTGTGTTTCCTGAAGTCGCCTCTCACTGGGACTTTATGGCTGATTCCGTCCGAAGGGCAAACCGCCAACCAAATATACTCAACCTATTTGGGTACACAGGTCTGGCTTCTCTTGCAGCAGCAGCGGCTGGAGCACAAGTGACTCACGTGGATGCATCCAAGAAGTCCGTCAGTTGGGCGCGTGAAAATCAGGAGCTATCAGGCTTGAGCGATAAACCCATCCGCTGGGTCGTGGAGGATGCGGTGAAATATGTCCAACGTGAGGCAAAGCGCGGAGTGAAATACGATGGCATCATTCTCGATCCCCCAAAATTCGGGCGCGGCCCCAAAGGCGAAGTATGGGAAGTGTATAAATCCCTGCCAAACTTATTGGATATGTGCCGCGCTTGTTTGAGCAGCAACCCACTTTTTGTGATCGTAACAGTTTATGCAGTGCGCGCATCTGCCATCCATGTAGCGCAAGCGCTCGACGAAATGATGAAAAAATACAAAGGGGAAACAGATAGCGGCGAATTGGTGACACGAGAAACAAGCGCAAACCGCCTGCTTTCACAGGCGGTCTATGCGAGGTGGTCTGTCAAATAAAAATTCCGAGGCATAAGACCTCGGAATTTTTGCAAATGCTTTAATGTTTATAGTCTTCCAATCCTGTAAGCCAATCCAACGGCTTATCCCAGCGGACTCGCGGATTCACACCGATCTGATCTTTACATGGTCTATCCCACTTCGGGCCTGGCGGGCCTGATTCCTCAGTCAAATAACTTTTCACTCCCCACAATCCTTTATATTGCACCCAACTCGGTTCGGAATTAAGAAGCACGCGCTTCCATTCTTTCATGGGCGGACGGGTCGTCTTGCGATCAGACATGATCCGTTTTATATAGCTGCTTGATTTCATCACCCCTTCTCTCAGATTATCACCTTGAAAACCAATCCGAAACCCATCCCCAGATGCGATTTCCATTGGCAGGCTTACAACATAATGATCGGTTTCATCACGCAGGTAAACAAAGGCATCCTCGGCTAAAAAATTTGTATGCTTGGCTTGAAGTTCCTTCAACGCAATTTGCCGCGCCTTCTGATTTGGGTTAAATACTAAAAATAAATAATGAACCAGACCATCGATCCAATAAAGAATACGCTGTAACCTACCTGGCTTATACATACTCGGCGAACGGATCACCTCCGGCCTGCTGTAATTCGCATGCGACCCGAGTGCTGCATACACAACGGGATGTGTGGTCATATTCCCCTGCTTATCCGCCGCTTTGATCACGGTTTCCCATTTTTCAATATTTCCCGCCCCATGTTGAGAGAGCAGGAGCGCATACGGTTGATCATTCTTAACATAGACCGCAACCATCTCCCAATCCCCTTCATGATGGTTCATGCCATTGGCCGCCAGCCGCCAGTCATTGAAAGCATAAAAAAAGTGATATTGCAGGATCACCCATTGATTATTCTGCTCATCCCTTTCACGCAGGACGCGGCCATAATAAACAGGTTGAGGTTCCTTCTCCAATATCTCCGCATATTGATAATAAGCCTCGCGCGCGATCTTTTCAGTCGCTTGCGAAAGCATGTCCATAATAAGACCAGGGCCTTCAGGTAGGATGCGCTCGATAATGAATTTCATGGTACGCACCAGGAGATAAAACAAATAGATCAAATAAACTGGAAATAATACAAGGTATTCCACGGCGATGCTGACGTACTCACTGGGGCGAAGAAAAAACCAAACAGGTGCAACGCAAAGCACAATAAATAGTATTGAGATAAACACAGCGGGAATAATACGCAGTCGAATCGGAGAGGCAAGCATAAAGATGACCAATGCCGCAACCAAAGAAATAATAATAGCAAGTTCAATGCCTGCCAGTTTCATGAAAAACCAACCTGCAGCAACACCAACCAGAGAAAGGCCGCCCCACCAGACCCACGCATCTGAATCATTCAAAGGCTTGTTCACGAATCGCAAATAATGCTGCTCGCTGTTCAGCTTACCGACTTTATCAATAAGAGGTTCCTGTAAATGAGTGAGCAACTCCGCCACCCCGTGTGCCCCACTGGGAAATAACGAGCACCTTTCCAAATAGGGCTCCACAGCCATCGGAAAAAAACGCTCGCTTTTCGCGAATCGCAAAACAGGCTCATATTTTTCGAGCAATTCAAGATCAGTCACATTGCCTCTGCTATGGTATAAAAGCAATCATGGATATTCAAAACCTCAAGCAATCATTTCGAACCTATTTTAACTCTGAATCTGAAATCATCGTCCGCGCACCGGGGCGGGTCAATTTGATCGGCGAGCATACAGATTACAACGAAGGCTTTGTCCTGCCCATGGCCATTGATCGCGCGGTATGGATTGCGCTTCGCCCTCGATTGGATGGACAGGTGCACATTCATTCATTGGATATAAAACCCGCGCTTCCTCCTTCGACTGCCGCTCAGGACGACCCGAAACCTGATTCTGCTTTCGAGTTACATTCCCTCACGAAAGGCAGCGGCTGGATCGAATACCCCAAAGGTGTTGCTTATCGACTCATGAAGTCTGGCTACGAATTACGTGGCTTTGATGCAGTCATAACAGGTGGTGTACCGCGCGGTGCTGGGTTATCATCCTCAGCCGCAGTGGAGTTGGCAGTTGCGCGCGCATTCGCCGCTGCCTCTGGCTTTGAATGGGATGCGCTAAAGATGGCGAAGATCGCACAAAAGGCCGAGAACGAATGGGTTGGGGTAAATTGCGGCATTATGGATCAAATCGCAAGCGCTGCTTCCAGGGATGGTCATGCCTTATTTTTGGATTGCCGCTCTCTTGAAATTCAGCATGTTCCCCTGCCCAAAGGTGTATCCATCGTAATCTTGGACACATCCACAAGGCGCGGGCTGGTGGATTCGGCCTATAACGAAAGACGCAGTCAATGCGAGGAGGCGGCGCGTTGGTTCGGGGTGAAGGCCTTGAGAGATGTGAGCGCGGAAGAATTCAAGAGAAGGATTGCTCTCCCAAAAGAGCATCGGGACAATGTAAGCTCAGTGGAAGGGACGAAAGAGGAAAGTGGATTGAGTGATATTGTAATGAAGAGGGCAAGACACATCATTACAGAAAATGAGCGAGTGCTGGAAGCAGTCGATGTAATGAAAGCAGGAAATGTAAGAAGATTAGGGGAATTATTTAATGCCAGCCACGACAGTCTGCGCGATGATTTCGAAGTCAGCAGTGAGGCGCTCAACACCATGGTAGATTGTGCACGCGAACAAAACAGTTGTTACGGCGCACGCATAACAGGCGCAGGGTTTGGCGGTTGTGCTGTTGCGCTGGTAAATCAGGAAAAAGTTGAGGAGTTTGAATCTGCTGTTGCAAGGATATACAGGCAGAGGTCAGGGCTGGAGGCGAATGTTTACGTCTGTAAGGCCAGCGAGGGAGCGAGTATCGTCATGGAATAAAAAATGGACACGTTGTACGTGTCCATTTTTTTATTTAGCCGTAAACCATCTGTTCAACTTCGACGGCGCGTTTGCGAGGCTGACGTTTCATGATCTTTTCCGCAGCGATGCGTGTCTGCCGTAATTGGGCGTTTCGGATGATCAACTTCATGAACTTGGTGTGATTGGTTGGGTCGTTGAGAAGCGAGAAATCAGCAGAACCAGGTTCGTGAGGCGGATAGAAGATGCCGCAGTTTGGATTGATCTCAAGCATATGGATCACGCCTTCTGCGTCCATGCGGTAATCACAACGAGCATAGCCATTGCCGCCCAATTCCTTGAAGACGCGCAGGGTCTGCTCGCGCAATGTTTTTTCAACGCGTGGATCGGTGACCACAGCCACTGACATTTTTTCGTATTCGACCCATTTCATTTCATAATGCTTGAATGATTCACCGTCCGGGAAGATAAACTCTACCGGCGTGAATGTAATTGGCTTTTTGGGGTTTTCTGGGTTCTCTGCAATCAGACAGGTGAACTCGCGCCCTTCAATGAACTCTTCGATCAACGCGCGGCCAAATTCATCAATTTCAAGTTTTAGTTGTTCACGCAATTGCTCGATATTCTCCACACGGGAACTGCGGCGGATGCCAACGCTGGCATAGCCATGCGGCGGTTTGACCAACATCGGGAATTTCAAACGCTTCGCAGCCTTCTCCGCATCCTCCACGCGATTGACGAAGATCCAATTGGGTGTAGGAACGGATACGCGGCGTGCAGCGTTCTTCATTTCATCGCGGGTGGGGTCAAAGAATTTTGAATCAGCTCCCGTGAAAGCGGCATTATATTTTTCAAGAGCATGCACAAGTGCAATACCTGAAAGGGCATCATCGGGAGTACCATCGCACAAATTGATAAATGCATCCACCCCTTCATCGATGAGTTTTTTAATTTGCTTTTCAACATTTACTGGTTCAACCAAATGTTGCTTCCAACGATACCCATTCATATATGGCGATGGATCGTAGGGTATATCGTTTTCGTCCGGCATACTTGTTAATACGCAAATGTACATGATCTTTCCTTTATATTCATTCTTTTATTGTCTTGTTGTTGATTCGCTGTAATGAATATGCATGTTATTTTTTTAATTTCTTCATTCAACATATAATAATGATCGAATTAATCATTATTATATGTTTATTGTATACAACTATTGATTTATGTAAAGGTTTTTGAGCATACATTTATCTTAAAATATTATAAGTAATAATTGCTATTTTTACATTCATCTTGATAAACTTTTTTAAGGTCATTAAGGTCTTTAACGTTTTTAAGAATCAAAGACGGGCATAGTGTCCGTCTTTAGCAAGTACGAGGTAAAGAATGTTGTTACACAAACTTTATTTATAAAACTGCGGTAAATGTTCTTTATATACTTTCAAATAATCATCAAGAATATTTCTTGCAATATCCATGTCATTGATAACAGGATCAAGCAATAAACATTGCAACGCTTTTTCATAATTCCCTTCAACAGCCGCATCCACACATAAATGTGCGGTTAGTAACTCTCGGCGACATAATTCTGCAATAGGTTCAGGTAATGAACCGACATGCACAGGATGTATCCCTGCCCCATTGACGTGGACTGGAGTCTCAACAGTTGCACCCAAAGGTAAGTTGGCAATCTGACCCACATTTGGGAGATTGGCAGCCAGATGATAATGATTGCCTGCAAACGCAATATTCTCGATCATCTCCAACGCGCCTTCCGAATCTGTTTCGAGCAGGCTTTCAATGGCTATATTGCCGTTTGCCATTTCATTTAATCTATCCAAACTGAAATCCCGCAGACCAGCCATCATCTCCCAATCGTACAGCCGAATATTAAATTTTTCCCAAGGTCTGGTGATTGGGTCGCTCATCCACGGGAGGTATTCGCAGAGATGGGTATCTCCGGGAACCGGGAACAGGCCGAAGTCATTAAAGATGCGGCGCGTGAGCGGTTCAAATTTTTCGTCCAGTTCGAAGAAGCGTTTCTTCAAAAGCGGATATAAATCCTCGCCTGTGAGTTTGTCGTGGACTGAAACGATCCATGAGAAATGATTGGTACCCGCAGCGCGAATATCAATCAATGGAACAATTTGATCCATAACCATATGTTGGAGCGGATGCTGCATTACATCGGCATGCATGCCTTCGAGCCCATCGGGCACTTGAATGCCAAGGTCTTGGGCAAGCGCAATACCCACCATGCAATAACCGATATAAATTTGATGACATAAACCGACCGCTTTTATTTTGCTGTGACGATTAACCAAATCACAGATGCGAACCATCGGATTGGTGAAATTGATAAACCATGCATCAGGGCAAGCCTGTTCCATGTCACGCACAATTTCGAGCACGGGTTTCACATTACGAGCGGCATGTGCAAAACCGCCGGGGCCGCCATTTTCTGCATAAGGTTGACGCACGCCATGCTTCAATGGGATTTCAAAATCAGATTTCCACAATTCCTCACGCGGGCCCACCTCAATGGCCGAGACAACGAAGTTTGCCCCTTCAAGCGCATCCTTGTGATGTGTGTGTGCTGTGATGGTGAATTTCGAATCCCATTCCTTGTTCAAGCGATTCGCGAGCCTGTGAACAATATCAAGGCTTTGGGGGTTACGATCCACAAGGCGAAGGGTGGAGCCTTGCAGTTTTTTTGAACGAAGCAATGCTGAAAGAGTGTTTTCTCCAAATGAAGCGCTGCCCGCGCCAATGACAGTGATGGTGGTCATGAAGTTCTCCTTTACGAGGAAAGTATACAGGTAAAAAGGTAGGCACGTAAACAGGTAAAAAAAGTAGACAGGTGAATGCGTATAAATACGCTTGTGCCTGTCTACCTGTATCCGCATATGACACAGACTTCCGAGTTCTTAAAGAACTCGGAAGTCTAGCTACTTCGTTTGTATTTGCACTTCCGCCGTCATTCCCCATAGAAGACCATCAGGCTGTTCATCCAATTCAATCGTGACGGGATAAACCACATCCCCACCCACGCTCTCAGCGATGGGAGAGATACGGGTCACTTTGCCTGTTACAGTCACATCCAGCGCTTCGATGTAAACTTCCACGCTCTGACCGATCTTCACATTGGCAATATCTCGTTCGCTCAAGTCGGTAGTCTGAATTTGCAGATGCAGCAGATCCGCGAGCACGAGAACTGTTTGATTTGCCTGCACGGTCTCCCCGGGGATGACTTGAACATCAACCACTGTCCCATCAAACGGTGCTAACAACGTTTCCTGCGCTAGGCTGGCAACAGCGGAATCCCATACTGCTTTAGACTGGTCTGCCTTCGACAAAGCCTTCAGATACACTTCTCTTGGAAGGCTGTACCAGCGAATGTTCCCGTTATTTGGATTAACATACTTGACCTTTTCGGCTTTTTGCAATTCCGCAGCAAGACTTTTCGAGTTGTAATCCTCTTTCGCCGCCACAACCGCGAATTCCAATTCAGGTGTATCAAGCACAACCAAAGTCTCACCTGCTTGAACTTTATCGCCTTCTTTGACTTTTACTTCCTTTACAAGCGCGGAGATAGTAAACCCCAATTCTGATACCTGCACAGGAATAACAGTTGCAGAAGCAACAGCAACATCAGAGGAAGAGACAATGGTCTCTTCAACAGACGCGGGAGAGGCGGGAGAAACTGCTATTGGAGTTGGGTTTCCACAGGCCGTCAGGATGATGGTCAATACAAGGATCGACCAGCCAAGTCGTTTCATTTATAACTCCTCATCATGCCTGTCAATTCTCAACAAGGATTTCAACATCCGCGCTCATGCCCCACAGCAGCCCTTGAGGCTGCTGGTCGAAATCAATGGTCACTTTATAAACCACGTCGCCGCCAAGCGTGGTTGAGGTGCGGGCAACGTCAACCACTTTGCCGGTAAACTCTTCATTCAACGCTTCGAGATACACATTCACGGTTTGACCAGTTTTGACCTGATTAATATCGCGTTCACTTAGATCTGTCGTTTCAATTCGATATTTAGACAGGTCGCCCAATACGACCACAACCTGGCCCGGCACAACTGTTTCAGCGGGAGAAATATCAACAGATACAACAGTACCAGCAAAGGGCGCGGTCAGATGCGATTGTGTGTTCAGAGTCGCATTGGCAGAATCAAGCAAGGCTTGCGCGCGGGCGACTTCATTTTCAGCTACTTCAATATGTTTCTGGCTGGGCGTGCAGCCCTCGCCGCGGCAACCTGTGACGCGTATCAAATACTTGAGTTCAATCTCTGCATAGGCCAGGTTGGCTTCGGCCTCCTTGACTTTTGCTTCCAGGATCGAGGTATCCAATTCAACAAGAACCTGCCCCGCCTCAACAACGTCTCCAGCTTCAACATTGACGGAAGTGACGCGGCCAACAGTGGTGAACGAAAGACTCGCCTCGGTCAACGGGACGACAACTGCGGCGGCTGTAATCGAATCTCCGCTGCTGGTTTGAGCGTTCGATGAGGTTTGATCGCTATCCAAGGAAACAGTTGGAATAGCCGCCGGTGTATTTGACTGTCCGCAGGCGGCTAACATAAGCGCCAGAATACTTAATCCTATCCATAAAACATTTTTCATTTATCTAACTCCAAACATTATTTTGAATGCGCTTTGTTATTTTGTTCGATCAGACCATCGTGTAATGTAATAACACGCTTGGCATATTTGATTACGCGCGGATCGTGCGTAGCAAACACGAAAGTGACACCTGTTTCTTTGTTGAGCCTTTCCATGATGTCCATAACTTGTTTGCCATTTTCGGTATCGAGGTTGGCCGTGGGTTCATCAGCCAGGATCAGTTTGGGATTGGTAGCAAGCGCTCGGGCAACAGCGACGCGTTGCTGCTGTCCGCCTGAGAGTTGATCGGGGCGGTGATGCGCGCGATCAGTGAGGCCGACTGCTTCCAGCATTTCATTGACGCGTTTCTTGCGATCCGCGGGTTTTGTTCCATTCAACAAGAGCGGCATTTCCACATTTTCGTATGCGGTCAATGTTGGGATGAGCGCAAAGAATTGAAATACGAATCCGATTGCATTCTTCCGCAGGTCTGCACGCTGATTACGATTCAGATTGGTGGCATCCTGCCCATTGATGGATACACTGCCAGTAGTGGGCTTGTCGAGCAACCCAATGAGCTGCAATAGTGTAGTCTTGCCCGAACCCGAAGGTCCGACAAGCGCGGTGAACTCACCATTTTCGATTGATAAATCGACGCCGCGCAAGGCTTTGGTTTCCACTTCGCCGATCTTGTAAACGCGCGTTGCATTGGTAACTTTTGTAACTTCCATTTTAGCCTCCTATTTTTGAAGCTCTAGCTGCCGTCCTCGGCGGCGAGACGCCGCCCAGAGCGAGAGTTAGTCTCCTAATCCATGTAATGCTTCGACAGGTTCCAAACGTGCGGCAAGCCGGGCGGGATACAGTGAAGCGACAAGGGTAACGATATATGTAGCGATGGCAAGGGTGATGGTATTGTCAAGAGTAAGGTGGGCATAAATGCGGTCTTCAAAAAGCACGCCGGTGATCCCATAATCGCCGATGTAAATTCCATAAACTGTGAAATAGGCAACCAGGGCACCGCCAATGATCAAGCCGCCGATCACACCACCTGTGGCAAGCAATGCGGCTTCAGCCAGGAATTGCGCCATGATGCCGCGGCCTTTCATGCCAATGGCGGCAAGGATGCCGATCTCGCGCGTCCGTTCAAATACTGCCATCACCAATGTATTTGTAACAACCGTGGCCGTAATACCAAGAACAATCAGATACAGAATGACAAAGAAGGAGTTGGCGTAATCTTCAAACTGGGTGATGAATACATTCTGCTCGCGCCAGGTCAGGACTTTGTAATTGTTTGATTGTATGGCCTGTGCAACAGCTTCAGCATCCTTATCATTCTGCAGCATCACAAAGATCGTACTGGCGTGATTTTCAGTTGCAGTAATGGCTTGTGCCTTGGCAAGCGGCATGAAGATCGTGCTTTCATCGTAGCCGGGCGTCCTTGTTGTGAATATGCCGCGGACCGTAAACAACTGCTCATTCACATCGCCATTGGAAGTGGTGACCAACAGGTTAACTTTCTCGCCAACTTCCAGACTTAATTTATCCGCAAGGATGTTTCCGACCAGGATGCCTTCGCGGTCATCAGCTTTGATAAATTCTCCAGCGATCATCCCATCACGAAAGGGCTGGTTCGCCGCTGAGTCAGGGTCAATGCCGAGGAGTTGCACACCTTTCGATTCATCGCTAAGGGTTAAGATAGCGCTTGCAACTAATCGAGGTGTTGCTACAACAACTTGCGGCAGCGATTTGATCTGTTGCGCCACCTGGTCAGGATCTGCAATCATGTCTTCCCATTTCAGGCTGATCTTGCCCTCTTCATAGGATATAGGTCTGATCTGGAGATGTCCGCTTTGAAGGCGGATGGTGTTTTGCAATGCGCCGGTCATCTCGCCTTCAAGTACTGAAACCATGAGAAGCAATAACGCCATGCCAACACCCACCGCTAATGCAGAAAGCAAAGAACGGGATTTGTTGCGTCCTAGGTTACGAAAAGCTAGTTTGAATGCTTGGTACATAAGGTTTACCTTTTACGTTCGCCCTGAGCGGAGGTCGAGTGCTTGTCGAGACTGTAGTCGAAGGGCGGGTTCGCCAATGAAAAATGCTTCGACTACGCTCGCTGAAAAGCGTTCGCTCCGCTCAACGCGATAGTTTAGACGTGATGCAAAGCTTCGGACGGCTCACGCCTCGATGCGATCATGGCTGGGATCAGCGCGGCCAGCGCGGCGATGACAAGCATGATCGCGGCACGGCTGAACAATTTACTTACACCCAAGGTGGGATAAACGCGCCCACTGATCAACGCCATGTAATCTGTGATGCCTCCGAACGAGCTATAGTCCATGCCCACTTGCATCAGGCTGAGGTTGATCGCCAGTCCCGTTGCCACACCTGCGAACACGCCCACCACACCGATCAAAGCGCCCTCAAGGATGAATGTTGTGGCGATCTCACCTGGCTTCAGCCCCATGGCGCCGAGCAGACCAATTTCACGCGTCCGTTCGTATATTGCCATCAAAAGCAGATTCAGAATCCCGATGCCAGCGATCATCACGATGATGATGCTGAAAATATCCATCACGATATTCTTTCGGCCAACTGCATTCCCAAGCTCAGGGTAGTTATTGGCCCATGACTCAACTTCATAATCAGGCAGAACGGATGAAAGCGCAGCAACTACTTTTGATTCTGTTCCAACCTTTTTCAGGGTGATCTGCACTTCCGTGGATTGACCCGAAAGGTTAAAAAGGCTTTGGGCCTCGGTCAACGAAATATAAAGCGTTCCCTTTTCCATGCTTGGAATGCCGATATCATAAATGCCGATGACGGTCATTGTGCGTTGGCGATTCTGTTTATGAATATCACTACCCACCATCGTAATTCGGTCGCCAACGCTTAGCGCCAGAGCATCTGCCAGTCCCTTGCCGATGAGGATCGAATCTTCATCAGTGGATTCGAGAAAGCGTCCATCAACGATGTGTTCCGCGATCAGGCTGACGGGTGCTTCTGCTTCGGGTTCGATGCCGATAATATTCAGCGAAAACGCTCCTTCACTATTGCTGACCAGCCCCCCTGTCTGGATGCGCCGTGCAGCAGCGACGACGTCAGGCTGGGCTAATGCCGCTTGCACCACAGCCGTGTCATCGGTCAAAGGAAGAAGCGGGTTGCTATCCACTTTTTCGCGATAACCCTCGGCATGAACCTGGACGTTGCCTCCGAGCACGCGCACAGCGTTTCCGGCAATAGCCTGGTTGAAGCCATCCATCAAACCATCATAGAACATCATCATGCCAAGGGACAGCGCCATGGCCAGCACGATGATGACCGTGCGACGGCGATGCCTCCAGATATTTCGCCATGCTAATTTTAAATAGAGTTGCATTTCTAAACTCCTTTCTAAGCACTTGCAGTAAATTCTGATTCTGTTTTACGCAAGCCATATTCCATTACATATAACAATTTATCGATCGTTTCCTGTGTCTTGCGTGCACGCATCCATTTCAATACATCTTTTTGTTTCATACCTTCGTTTAGCACGTAGGTAGTGATCGCATTGCTCCATGTTTCCATGACCATGACAGCGAGTTCCACATCCACACTTGGGTCCACTTCGCCGCGTTCGATGGCTTGCTGGATCATTGTCGTCAGTGCCTGTGTGGTCTTCTGGCGATATTCGGCAAGATTTTTTCCGTAATAGAATCCTTCGCCAAGCAATACGCGCCAGGCAGCTTGGATCATACGTGGGTTGGCAAGTCCGAATTCCATACCGGTTTTGACCATCCAGCGGAAATATTGGAAGGTATCCATGTTGTTACTTGGTGGATGCTTGTCCTTGAAAAATTCCATTTCCTTACGCTCGATCACGGAGAGCAAATACATGAAGACATCCTGTTTGTCTTCAAAATATTGATAGAAACTTCCCTTTGCAATACCGCTGTTTTTAACAATGCGATTTGTAGACGCGTTTTCCAAACCATATTGGGCAAATTCATCGACAGCAGCATCCATAATCGTTTCGCGTTTTTCTTCAGGCAGATTGAGGAAGGTTTGTTTGGGCATAAAAAATGTGACCTCCAAGTCACATGACCAGCAGGTCACATTATAGGCAGATTCGCCGTCCTGTCAAGATGTTTAACTTCACAATCGCCTCTCACCCCGCCGATCATTGATTCCGTTTCGACGGGCAATTTCTCCCTGTAACAATCATGCCACCCCTTCGGGATTTCACTCACTGCTCGTTACTTCTCACTCATTACTTTTTACTGCTCTCCCCTGACCAACAACTGCCATCCACTCACCTTCTCCAAAACCAACTTCACCAGTAACCCTGCCCGCCAAAAAGCGACTGCAGCCATCCCATGCGCAAGCACTGCAAATAAGGGTGGTGTTTCATTTGTATAGTAAATCCAGCATTCGCGGGTTGTCCCCCATAACTCAAGGTAATAACCCAAACCCGCACCCGCAATAAACGTCAGCAAGGCAAAACGATGATCTGTTGGCGTGAGAATAAGCAGGATACATAAAATTGTTGCCAACCATGTATAGGACTTGTCAAATGTTGGGGAAACAAAGACCAGCATCAAGATTAAGAAAGAAGCGAAGGTCAGCCAGTAGAGAGTCTTGAAAAAGGAGTCCGAAGCGGTGTCCTGAGCTTGTCGAAGGGTCTCCCGACTTCGGACCGACGACAGGAGTCGTCGGAATCCGTAATCCATAAACCTTGTAATTCGATCAATCGAAAGAGAAGCAATCGGCCAGGCGGGAATGATCCACAAAGGCGGGCGTTCTGCGGTGTAATAATGCCAAAGATTCGTTTGCGTGCCCCACGATTCAATTGCGAGTCCCCCACAGATACCAACGAAGACGATCAGCACATCCGTTTTAAGATTTGCGCGTGCCACAATGGTAATGGACATGAATAGGAAAACACCAAGCAACAGCCAATCCATGTACAGCCACCATGCACCGTTCCAATCTACATACGCAAGATATTCCTCCGCTAGCGGCCACCAGATATAAACGATAAGAAAAATAGTGACGAAGAATCCTCCCAGCAAAATGGATGAGTCGCGCGTCCAAAGAGGCTGCTTTTGATTTTCCATGCGGGGATTATAGCAGGCAAAACTACTTGCAATTTTGATAGGTCTATTCTAAAATAGATGTTGGGAACTTGAATAGCGATTGGATTGTGTGTGACATTGTTTTAGGAGGTGCCTCGCGCTCGTCAAAACCGAATTTCACGTCAATTTCAAACCTGTTGGCATCATTTTCCGATTCTAAATAGACCACTAGAGGAGAGTAGGATGAACAAATCGTTGTTCAAGATGTTTTCGATACTTACGATATTGGCTTTAATGATGGGGGGAATCCCATTGAAATTTGCACTTGCGGCAACACCGGCTGTCTTCATAAATGAAATCCAGGTCAGCACATCTGGAACAGACTGGGAGTTCGTTGAGCTTCAAGGCTCAGCAGGTACCGATCTGTCTGCGTTAACTCTGGTAGGCATCGAAAGCGATACGGGCACTCTTGCGGGCACAATTGATAAGGTCATTAGCCTGTCAGGGCAGAGCATTCCAACTGATGGCTTTTGGCTGGGTATCAGTCCTGCTGGCGCCAGCGCCTACGCTGTTACGGGTGATATTTCGATTGCAAATGATAGCTTCGAGAATAGTACGGCGACCTACTTACTGGTTTCTGGGTTTACAGGTACCGCAGGCAGCGATCTTGACACTAACAACGATGGTACGCTTGATACTACTCCCTGGGATACTATCCTGGATTCCATTAACATCCGTGATTCAGTAGCTGATTTTAGCTATGGTGCCCCCTCGATTGGGCCGGATGGAACATTTTTACCTTCGGGCGCCTACCGCTGTCCCGACGCGCCGCTGGGTTCCTTTACAAACATTCATAACTTCTCCACTCCTGATGGTACACCGGGTGTTACCAATGGGTGTGGTGGGCCTCCGCCAGGCCTCGAACTAGCGATCAACAATATCAGTTCCAACGAGGGCAATTCTGGAACAACATCGTTCGATTTCACAGTAAGCATCTCTGCTCCAGCCGGCCCGGGCGGCGTAACCTTCGATATTGCCACCGCCGATGACACAGCGACTGTTGCTGGCAACGACTACGCAGCCCATTCTCTGACAGGGCAAATAATCCCTGCTGGAAGCTCAACCTATGTATTCAGCGTTTTGGTCAATGGTGATACAAGCCTGGAATCCAATGAGACCTTCTTCGTGAATGTTACGAATGTGATCGGTGTGGCTGTATCCGACGGTCAGGGCGTAGGAACGATTGTCAACGATGAGGTCGCCTTTACTCTCATCCATGATATTCAGGGCAGCGGCAGCGCGGTGACGGGCCCCGGTCCGTTCACAGTCGAGGCGATTGTGGTGGGCGATTTTCAAACCCAGGGATCAGGTGAATTGCGCGGCTTCTTTATCCAGGAAGAAGATGCGGACATTGATGCTGATCCAGCCACCTCCGAGGGCATCTTCGTCTTCTGCAGCAGTTGTCCGACCCCGGTGAACGTGGGCGACAAGGTACAAGTCACTGGCGGCGCCAGCGAACAATTTGGGATGAGCCAGTTGAGCGCCACCTCAGCGGCCAATGTCACTGTCGTCAGCTCGGGCACCCCCCTGCCGACTCCGGCTGTGATCAACCTTCCTGCCTCTGGAAGCACTCGCGCGGCGGCCACTTTCGAAAACGTTGAAGGTATGCTGGTGACCTTTACTGACACACTTTATGTCAGTGAATACTTCGAACTCGCCCGCTACGGACAGCTTATCCTTACAGCGGATGCCCGGCCGTCGCAGTTTACAGATGCCAACGAGCCGAGTATTCCGGGTTATGCGGCATTCCTGGCTGACTTGAACAGCAGGCGCATTATTCTGGACGATGATAACAATATCCAGAATGATGCACTGGGCAGCACTCCTGCCGGGGATGAGCCATATTTCTGGCCGCGGCCCGGCTTGAGCAACAGCAACTTCGTACGCGGCGGCGATAGCATTTCTGGACTAACAGGCGTTCTGCATTGGTCCTTCGCCGGTCAAAGCGGCACGGATGCGTGGCGCGTACGCCCGGTCGAGCCTGCTTTCAGCTACAACTTCACCAGCAACAATGAACGCACCTCAACTCCTGAGGATGTGGGTGACTCTCTCAAAGCAGCCAGCTTCAACGTACTGAACTACTTCACCACGATCAATTCCCGCGGCGCCGACTCGACTGTTGAGCTTGACCGTCAGCGCGAAAAGACCGCGGCAGCGATCTGCGCGATGGACGCGGATGTTGTTGGTTTGATCGAGATCGAGAACAATGGCCCCACAGCAATCAGTGACCTGTTGGATGGACTGAACGGGATCAATGCCAACTGTGGTCCGTATGATTTCATCGACACCGGAGTGGTTGGCACCGATGAGATCACGGTGGCTTTTATATATAGACCATCAACCGTAAGCGCGGTGGGCGACTTTGCCATTCTCGATAGCAGTGTGGACCCACGCTTCAATGATGACCTCAATCGCCCGGCGTTAGCGCAAACGTTCCAGGACGATACGACTGGCGGCATCTTCACGGTAGTAGTTAACCACTTGAAGTCGAAAGGCTCTGCATGCACCAATTTTGGCGACCCGGATATCCTGGATGGACAGGGCAACTGCAACATTGCTCGCACAAATGCCGCGGCCGCCATGGTCGATTGGCTTGCCACGGATCCAACCGACAGTGGAGACGAAGATTTCCTGATCATGGGCGATTTGAATTCGTATCGCAATGAGCATCCGATCGATACCATTGAAGCAGGTGCAGATGACACGGCCAGTACAGCAGATGACTTCACTGATCTGCTCGATACTCTTGTCGGTCCATCGGCTTACTCGTATGTATTTGATGGGCAGCTCGGCTATTTGGATACCGGGTTGGTCAGCAGTGGCTTGTTGGAGGAAGTAACCGGCGTCACCGAGTGGCACATCAATGCCGACGAGATTCCCGTCTTTGACTATAATGACGAGATCGACGATGGCGCTAATGAGTCTTCGTTTGAGCGCGAATCGACCAGCCTGCCGATCTATGAGCCTAACCAGTATCGTTCCTCGGATCACGATCCAATCATCGTTGGATTGGACGTCTGTGATGAGATCGCTCCAACATTTGATGAGGTCTCAGTGACTCCAAGTGTTCTCTGGCCCGCCAACCACAAGTATGTGGATGTTACAGCAACAGTCCTGGTTAGTGACGACTTCGATCCCAGTCCGACCATTACGTTGGTCTCGGTAACATCCAATGAGCCAGACGATGGCGACGACGATGGAAACACTGTGAACGATATCGTCATAGTGGACGATTTCAACTTCAAGTTGCGTGCCGAACGCTCTGGCGTCGGTACAGGTCGTATCTATACCATCACTTATATGGTGACAGATGCCTGCGGCAACTCGGCTACACAATCGGTAATGGTCAGCGTTCCACTCAACCAGTAACTGAAATTTCATCTCAATACAGGAGGCCTGCTTTCCAGCAGGCCTCTTTCTTTTCTTCGATTGACTTTCCATGTAATATCATCTAAACTCCACCCATGTTATCCCGCGTATATTCCTGCGCCGTGGTGGGTCTTGAAGGCGTAATCGTCGAAGTAGAAGTAGATTACACCAATGGGCTGCCCGGCGTAACAATTGTCGGACTCCCAGACGCCGCCGTGCAAGAAAGTCGCGAGCGCGTGCAAACCGCTGTCAAGAACGCAGGTTTGCATTTCCCACGTCATCGTATCGTCGTCAATCTTGCGCCTGCCGTTGTCCGCAAGGAAGGCCCCGCTTATGACCTCCCTATCGCACTCGGCGTCATCATCCTCGCAGGCTATCTTCCACATGACGTCGTCGATGGCACCCTTGTCGTCGGTGAGCTTTCACTGGATGGAGTCGTCCGTCATACGCGCGGCATTTTACCAATGGCCGCAGCAGCCCGCAGTAATGGATACAAGCGGATGTTCGTCCCGGAAGTGGATGCGCCTGAAGCAGCCTTGATTCCAGACCTTGAAGTTATCCCGGTCAAATCGCTTGCGGATCTTCACGATCATTTATCTGGTCGGCGTCTCATTCAGCCTTATCAACCCTCAAGCGACTCGCTCGAACCACTCTTCACCCCCACAGATTTTTCAGAAGTGAAAGGGCAGGAACACGTCAAACGCGCATTAGAAGTGGCCGCAGCCGGTGGACATAATGTTCTTCTCGTGGGCAGCCCTGGAGCGGGAAAGACATTACTCGCGCGCGCCATGCCCGGCATTCTGCCAGAAATGAATATCGAAGAGTCGCTGGATGTCACACGCATCTACTCGGTAGCAGACCAACTCCCCACTGGAACGCCGTTGATTCGACATCGGCCCTTTCGTTCGCCACATCATACCATTTCACATGCTGGCCTGGTTGGAGGCGGAAACATCCCCAAGCCCGGTGAAATCTCCCTTGCCCATCGGGGCGTCTTATTCCTCGATGAATTTCCCGAATTTGGCACACGCGTCCTCGAAGTCATGCGCCAACCAATGGAAGACAAAGTCGTCACCATCAGCCGCGCAAAAGGTTCATTAACTTTTTCTGCGAACTTTCAATTAATCGCCGCCATGAATCCCTGCCCCTGCGGCTATCACGGTGATTCACTCAAACCCTGCACCTGCGCACCTGCCATGGTGACAAAATATCAAAAACGAATTTCAGGTCCATTGCTGGATCGCATTGACATTCACATTGAAGTCCCCAGGGTTGATTATGAAAAGTTGAGCAGTAACCGAGTTAGCGAAACATCCGAAGCCATTCGTCAACGGGTGCAAGCAGCCAGGAATATACAACATGCCCGATTCACGAATCCCGATTCCTCAAGTACCGATGTTATTTGCAATGCAGATATGCGCGTCGGGGAGGTAAGGCAATTTTGCCAGTTGCAGGCTGAAGGTCAGAGCTTGATGCGAGCCGCAATGACGCAACTTAATTTATCGGCGCGTGCCTATCACCGCATTTTGAAACTATCTCGCACAATTGCAGATTTGACTGGCAGCGAAGAGATCCAATCCGCGCATTTAGGGGAGGCATTGCAGTATCGGCCAAAGATCATGTTGGGATAGAATAAATACCGGGCATGGTGACTCAGCTAACGCATGGAATAGGATTCGAATTCCGCAGTTGGTGGACCGCGAGTAACCATCTCTCCTGTTCGTTTCCTCCCAATATAAAATTCGAGCACTCGGTTCTCAGAGTCACAACTACTTTTCAAGGAAATAAAGTGCGTGCCTCATTATGGCGGCAGAGGTTTTGTATTGCCGGTCTAATACTTTAAGACCTAGATGACCAAAGAGAGTCTGCCATTCTTTGTCACTTTTATTTGTATGCGGCTGGTCATAAAATTCCAAATTCATAAGGCTGTCCAGTGCTGCGGTTAGGAATTTATGTGTGGGAGAAGTAACGATATCCTCGAGTACGATAATTTTTCTCGATACCCTTTTGGCCTCCACCAATAATTCGGTCGGATCGTATGTATGATGTAGAACAAAAAGAATTAAAGAAGTGTCAAATTGATCATCTTTAAATGGCATTTTGTGCCCGTCATACAATGTGGGTGATACTGATTCGACAATGCTAAAGTCCTCAACATCCAATGGAATGACTTTTAGACCCTGTTTCATTAGGGTTTCAGTCACAGTGCAACTTGCTGGTCCAATATCCAGGATGAGCTCGCCATTCTTTAGATATGGTGAGATCATTTTTGCCAGGTCTTTGGCCCTGTCTCTTAATAGCTGATACACAAGATTCTTTGAAGCATGATATTTATACAAGACATCAAGTAATTTATTGGAACTTTTCATCGACCCTCGCAAAATTTTGGCTATTGTGGTTGCTTCTTTTTCACATCGGAGCATCAGGTTTGTGATGATTGGAGCAACGATTGCAGCACTTATAAAGTTGAGATTTATAGTATATTGTAAACGATGAGCATAACTGTTTTAGCGGTTGGTTCCCAGGGAGACGTTCAACCCTATCTTGCTTTGGCTCTCGGATTAAAGAACGAGGGATATGACGTCCGGTTTGCCGCAAACTCAAATTTCGCTGGCCTGGCGGCCAGCTACAACTTGAAGTTCTTTCCAATCCGATTCGACTCTTTCGAGTTTGTGCAAAACAGCAAGACACAATCCTGGCTTGATTCAGACTCAATTCCTAATCTTATTTTGAGCACAAATCGTGTTATCAGGCCCATGCTAAGCCAGATCATCATGGATGTTCTGGATGCCTGTCAGGGAAGTGATGCAATCGTCTATCATAGTTATGCCTTGCCATTCATCTACTATTTGGGCAAAGAACTCGACATTCCATGTATTCCTGCGAGCCTACATCCAATGCCCACGCGGTCATACCCAGCCATATTATCCAATATCAAGCGCAGCCCAAGCAAGGCATTAAATTTATTAACCCACCTGCTGGTTCATCAAATCTCATGGCAGGTCTTCCTGCCTGTTGTCCGTAAGTTCTGGGGGAGAAAAACAAGTATCCCGGTCATCGGCCCTTATAAAGAAATTCTGAAAGGACACCAGCCAATTCTATGCGGATACAGCTCCGCTGTGCTGCCAAAATCTGAGGAGCTTCCCGATCATGTGACCATTACCGGGTATTGGTTCCTTGATCCACATCCCGACTGGCAGCCGGAGCCTGCGCTAACTGAATTTTTAAAATCCACCCGACGCCCAATTTATATAGGTTTTGGAAGCATGGGAAACCCTGCTAAAAATCAAGACACAGCGAATATTATTCTGAAGGCTTTGGCAGAAACAGGTGAGCGAGCAGTCCTGTCTACTGGATGGAGTGGATTGGGAACAGACCAACCATTACCGGAGAATATCTTTCTAATTAAGAATACGCCTCACAGATGGCTACTTCCTCAAATGGCTGCAATTGTGCATCATGGCGGAGCAGGGACAACTGGAGCAGCATTAAGTGCTGGGGCTCCTAATATAGTTATCCCACATTTTGGTGACCAATACTATTGGGGAAGACGTATTGCTGAACTCGGCGTAGGCCCTGAACCCATTGCGCGGAAAAAGCTTTCAACTGAACGGTTGGCCCAGGCTATTTCCACGGCCCTTCACGATTCGACGATGCGCGAGCGGGCGATTAGTCTGGGTGAAAAAATCAGTGCTGAAGATGGCGTTGGCAAGGCTGTTGAAGTAATCCGCAAATACATTTAATTATGCCCCGCGCTTCGACACTTCGACAGGTTGAGTGCATCGCCGCGAGCGGAAACGATCACCCGCTGACAGGGTAGCCGCGATCAATTTAATGGAATCAGATGTCAGATTAAGAGAGACGCGTCAGACATCGACTTGATCAATTTCCAGATCGAGCAAATCCAGTTATCTGTTTGCATACGATGATGATATCTCAGCGGTCATTGATGCTATTACTGAGTCACGTGCGGTATTGATAAAGAAATGGTCGCCTGAAAAATATTTCGATTTGAAACTGGCAGATGTATAGAGAGCCCAGCCTTCCAATCGCTCGCGGGTGACACGAGGATCATCGTCTCCTCCGAAAGCTATGATGGGACAGGGCAGCCGATGTTCACTGAAAATATGTTGATACTTTTCGATGGCTTCAAAATCAGCGCGCAATGCCGGGAGGAGTAACTCCATCAACTCTGAATGGTTCAGCACTTCAGCGGGACTGCCGTTGAGTTCCTGTATCGATTTTATGAATTCAGAGTCAGGTAGTGTATGAATAGGCGGGTTTGGATTGAGAATATGTGGCGCGCCGCAAGCCGAGACGAAAAGAATATGCGGCTGAGGAAGATTTTGCTCATATAGTTTTCGAGCAAGCTCAAAAGCAATCGTGCCCCCCAAACTATGACCAAAGAAAATAAACGGCTTGTCTAATAAAGGCTGGATCGTATGATTGATCTTTTCAACCAAAACAGAAAGCTCTTTGATCGGGGGTTCGTTAAAGCGCGAACCCCTGCCTGGGTAATAAGCGATCCAGATTTCTATATTACTGGGAAATTCAAGATGCCATTTATTAAACGCTGTCGGAGCGCCGCCCGCATATGGAAAGATGAACAGGCGGCTATCTGCTTTTGAATTGGGCCGTGGGCAAACGAACCAACGATCTGTATTTGGCGGAGTCTGGTTCACGTGGCTTTGATCTCGGGTTTCTCAAGGAAACCGTGCGGAGTGAAATATTCCAAATACGTAGTGAACAATTGGTTATTGACCGGATGACAAACGATGTCGCTGCCATTCAACCCGCCGAGTGTGTTGCTAAGATCAAACTCTGGCATGAACACCTGCTTCTCTTCCACTTCTTCAATGAGAGGCAAGTAGGATTCCCATCCATCAGACGGCATATAAATAGACTGCCTGAAGAGTTCCGCGCGCCATTCATCGAAAGAAACTTTACGGGCGTTGAACCCCTGATCTATCATCCAATCGGCCAGTTTGCTAAAATGAAGAGGTTTGGGGTTATCAAGGTGATAGACCTTTCCTAAATTCATTGCCGCTTTGGAAAGATGCACAATCGCAGCGCTAACAAAATCCACTGGCACAATATTAATCATAACATCCAAAGTGGGAACGCTTCCTAAAAGTAGACAGGCGCGAGTCATGCTGGAAATCAGGTTGTCTGTATTCCACGCGCCTGAGAGGCTATCTCCAGAAACCAAACCCGGGCGATAAATCGCATAAGGTATGCCTCGCTCGCCAGCTTGCGTGACCAACTTCTCCGCCACCCATTTGCTCTGGGCATAGCCTCCAAACGGCGCTCCGACTTGATCCAAATTTGCATCTTCGTGGATGACGCGACCATCATTGACGCCACCCGAATACAAAATGGATAAAGTAGAAACGAAATGAACTGGCTTTAGTCTTATCTGACTCGCAAGCCGCAGAATTTCCTGCATGCCCAGCACGTTGGACGCCTTATGCGCCTTATATGGATAAACAAAGTTAACCATCGCGCCGTTGTGGTAGATCACATCTATTTGATGGGCCAGCGCCTCAAACGCCTCAACGCCCAGACCCAATTGCAGTGCACCCAAATCACCTAATATCGGTTTGATGCGATCACTAAAGGAATCATCCCATAATGAATAGGAATTAAGATTGCGCTTCAATCTCAATATGCCTTGTTCCAAATCCTCTGCACGCAAAAGACAATGAATTTCGGCTGATGTATGTTTTAGCAGATCACGAAGCAGGAATGCACCAACGAAGCCTGTTGCCCCGGTGAGCAAAATATGTTTCGGTTCTTCAATATGTTGATATACAAGTCCGCCCGCAGTAATGCCTGGGTCAAGCTGCGCCTCTGCATTTAACTCTTCCAAACTTAATTGGCCGCTCTGAATAAAATTACCGCGGCTTGCATAAACCACTTCACCTTCCCCTTTTATCGCCACGTCAATGATTCTTGCAAGGTTGGCAACCGTCGGCTGTTCGAATAGTGCCCGCAGTGGAAATTGCGCCGCTTCGAGCCCATACTTTTCACGCAACAGAAAAACCAAACGCGTTCCCAACAATGAATGGCCGCCCAGATCAAAAAAGTTATCATGCACGCCAACGCCAGAATGTCCATTCAAGCTTTCCAATCCCAATACCTGCGCGCAAATTTCGGCCAGTTCTTTTTCCAATTGTGTACGCGGGGCAACGTAAGGTGCTCGCAAATCAGGACGCGCCTGTGATGGTTGTGGCAATGCTTTACGATCTACTTTTCCGTTGGGGGTTAATGGCAAGGATTCCAAATTAACGAAGATGGATGGGATCATATACTCAGGAAGCTTAACGCGAAGGAACACTCGCAACTGACTGGCATCCGCTTCTTTCTCAGCCGAGGCTGGTACTACATAAGCCACCAGACTCGCATCTGACGACCTTTCCTTCCATGCCACAACCACAGCTTGTCCCACAGATGGATGCCCTGCCAACGCAGTTTCCACTTCCCCTGTTTCGATGCGGAAACCGCGCACCTTCACTTGTTGGTCACTGCGACCAAAGAATTCAATATTGCCATCGGGGAGATAGCGGGCAATATCGCCAGTTTTGTAGATAATTGGTAGATCACGATTCTGGACTCTATCAGCTTGTTGATGGGAATTTTGGGCAGCACCCACAGGGTAAATAAGCTGCCCGACTCCAGAGTTTTTTTGTGAAATATTGATAGCAGAAGAAATATCAAACGGATTCGGAATGAATCGTTCCGCAGTCAACTCTGGACGATTGAGATAACCACGACTAACTCCATCCCCGCCTATGTAAAGATCACCGATCACATTTATAGGAACAGGCTGCAGATTGGAATCCAAAATATAAATCTGTGTGTTTGCGATAGGCTTGCCAATTGGAACAGTATTGGAAATGCCTTGATAATCATTTGACGTGACCTGATAAATCGTAGACCAAATTGTTGTCTCGGTTGGGCCGTAGAGATTCCACAACTGCGCTCCGCGTTCCAGCAATCGCTCTGCCAAATCGTTGGTGAGCGCTTCGCCGCCGCACAGAATCTTGAGATCAGCTTTTCCCTTCCAGCCCGCCTCAAGCAATGACCTCCAACTCGCTGGCGTGGCCTGCATGAATGTTACATCCGAATGGGTTAACGCATCTGCCAGTAATGCACCATCCGCAGAGACTTCTGAACTGGCAATGACAACACGCGCTCCTACAGTAAGCGGCAACAATAATTCCAAAACTGCGATGTCAAATGAAAGAGTGGTGACTGCGAGAAGCGTATCCTCTGCATTGATTCTCAAACTCTCACGCATCGAACACAAAAAGTTGACCACCGCCCGATGATGGATCTGAACGCCTTTAGGTTTGCCAGTAGACCCAGAAGTGTAGATGATATAGGCAAGATCATCAGGGCTAGAAGCATTGGTTTTCTTTTTTCTTTTTGTTGAAGGCAATTTTTCCAGTGCATCCAAACAAATGATCTGAGCTTTATTCTCTGGCATGTCAGTCAAGAGGTTTGTTTGTGTGAGAATAAACGCAGCTCCAGAATCAGAGAGCATGAGCGCAAGCCGCTCTGATGGAAAGGATGGGTCCAAGGGCAGGTACGCTCCGCCTGCTTTAAGAACGCCCAATTGTCCAATCAACATATCGAGTGAGCGGTTTACAAAAAGTCCCACCAGTGCCCCTGGTTTTACTCCCTGGGCGATCAAGATTTTTGCAAGTTCATCAGCGCGCTTGTCCAGTTCTTTATAGGTCAGGCTCTTATCTTCAAATTGGACAGCGACTGCATTGGGTGTGCGCTTCACCTGTTCCTGGATCAAATCATGGATGCAAAGATCGCGTGGATATTCAGTATGTGTTTCATTCCAAGCCATCAGAATTTGTTGACGTTCCGAATCATCAAGCAAAGCATATGTCGAAACTGGCTTCATCGGGTCAGCAACAATGCTTTGCAACAGGGAATGAAAATGACTCAACATCTGCTGGATGGTTTCGGCATCAAATAGATCCATGTTGTATTGAAGAGCCGCTCCAAGACCATCCTGAGTTTCGGCCATCATCATGGTCAGGTCAAATTGCGCGGGCTCACTTCTTAAAGCGATGGATTCAAAAGTCAGGCCATTCATCTCCATGCGCGCCCCGTCGATTCCCAACGCAAACGGACTAAGAGCCTGCATCTCCATCCCCTGGGCTTTTTGCAAAATGAACATGGTTTCAAAAAGCGGAGGGCGGCTCGAATCACGCTGCAAGCCCAATCGTTTCGCGAGTAGGGCGGGGGGATAATCCTGATGTTCAAACGCGCCAAGCGTTATCTGACGGACGCGCTGAAGGACTTGATTGAACGTGGGATTATTGGAAAAATCCGCGCGTAGGGCAATAGGATTTATAAAGTAGCCGATCAGATTTGCCAATTCCGAGTGACTTCGCCCGGCAGTGACAGAACCAACAATGAATTCATCCTGATTCGAATAGCGATGCAATAAAGTTTGAAAGGCGGCCAACAGCGTCATGAACAAAGTAGCACCTTGTTCCTGAGAGAGAACTTTCAATTGGCTGGAAAGTTCAGCATCCATGACCAAATGCTGCGAGTCGCCGCGATAAGTTTGCAACGGCGTACGTGAACGGTCAGTGGGAAGATTTAGAGCAGGAAGCTCATTACCAAGTTGATCGCGCCAATATTCCCAACGCTTTTCACCTTGCGGGCCAGCCAGCAAATCTGTCTGCCAGCGAACATAATCCGAGTAATGCGCTTGGAGCGGAGGTAAAGAAACCTCATTGCCAGTTGTATTTGCTTCATATAATGCAAGCAACTCCTGGGTCAACACAGCCATCGACCAGAAGTCTGTGACGATATGATCCATGGAAAGGAGAAGGAAGTATTCCCGTGTCAATGATTGCTCATGACCGTTATCACGGTTGGGTTGACCTTTGCTCTTTTTGAACAATAGCGCCCGCAATAATGGCCCGTTCTCCAAATCAAATGAACGATGGGCTTCGGTGACAAGTTGGTTGTGTAGTTCTGCGTCACTCCACTGCGAAGCATCTTCAACATGGAAAATCCCATCCATCAATGAGTGAATCCGCTGAACAGGCTCGCCTGTCACTACATTAAAAGTACTTCGTAATGATTCGTGACGTGCCACTAATTGCTGGAAGGCGCGTTCAAGGGCTGGGATATCTAACTCACTGGTGATGCGAACCGCACCTGCCACATTGAATGAAATCTCTTCAGGCAAAAGTTGATGGAGAAACCAAAGCGCTTGTTGCCCATAAGAAAGCGGACTCTCGTTTGAGGATTCTTGTGCGATGATGAAGGGCGTTTCATTCGAAGCCTCAAGCGAATCCAGATTCTCAAGCGCTTCTGTGGCGAGACTTGAAATCGTTGGCCCTTGAAGCAGGCTGGCAATTGAAAGATTGATTCCCAATTTAGATTCGAGTGAGTTCTTGAGTTCGATAGCCATCAACGAATCGAGGCCGACTGTATCAAGTGGTTGATTAAGATCCAAACGAGTGGCGCCCATTCCCAGAACGCGGGCGGCTTGTCTCTGGATGAAATCTTCCAAAGTATGCTGGCGCTGCGCTGGCTCTGTCTTTAACAAAGAAGCGCGATCCAAGTCGGTAACAGATAATTGTTTTGCCTTTGGTTCTTTGTGATATCCATTGTCGCTGTCTCTGCCGTTATTGTTTTCAAGCTGGGCGAGAGATATCGATTCGGGGCTTGCAGTCATCTGCACAATAGGCAAATGGCTTTCATTAGGTAGATTCTTTTTTGCTATTGCTTCAAACCAATAGCGCTGACGTTCAAATGGATAATTGGGCAGGGAAACTTTTTGGCGCGTGTATCCTTGATCGAAGCCAGCCCAGTTTACATCCGCGCCCTGGACATAGAGTTTGCCGAGGCTGTCCAAAATGATTTGCCAGTCATCCTGTCCTTGACGTAAGGAGGGGAGCCATGCGACCTTTGATTCTGGAAGGCAGCGTTTGCCCATGCTTAGTAATGTGGGGCTGGGGCCTATTTCAATGAAGGAGTCGATTCCCAAAGCGGCGAGCGACTGCATCCCTGCCGAGAATTTCACCTCCGCGCGGATATGCTTCCGCCAGTAATCTGCTTCAGGGATGTGATCAGGCTCCAGAATACCGCCGAACAGGTTCGAGCTTAGAGGGATGCGAGGGGCGTTGAAATGAATCCGTTGCGCGGTTGATTCAAAGTCATCCAGAATCGAATCCATGAGCGGCGAATGGAATGCATGGGAGACCGTGAGCGGCTTGTATGAAATTCCAAGTTTGGTGAGGGCATCTAATACAGTTTGCACAGCGGATGTTTCGCCAGAGATAACGGTGTTATCAGGGCCATTCACCGCCGCAATGGATACTTGATCTTGATAAGGCTTCAACATATCTGCCACACGCGATGCATCCGCGAATACAGCGGCCATCATTCCGTTGTGAGGCAGGCTTCCCATCAGGCGTGCGCGTTCGGTAATTAATCGCAGGCCATCTTCCAAAGTGAAAACACCGGCAACACATGCGGCAACATATTCGCCGACACTGTGACCAAGAACCGCATGAGGCATGACGCCCCAGGATTGCCACATTTGCGCAAGGGCATATTCAAAGGCGAAGAGCGCGGGTTGTGTGTACGTGGTCTGATGAATGTTTTCGTTTTTATCGGCGAAGAGAATCTCCAATAGCGGACGATCCAAAATGTTTTTTAGAATCTCAGCACATTGATCCAGTGCGGCACGGAAGACAGGTTGTGTTTCATAAAGCTGTTGCCCCATTCCTGAATATTGCGAGCCTTGCCCTGTAAACAAGAAGGCTATTTTTGGTTGTGCGTTTAACCTCGCATGACCCGTTGATATGGCGAGGATATTCGTGTTGGAAATAAAAGCATCCAATCCATCTTTCAGTTCTGCGGTTGTTCCTGCTTGAATAGTTAATCGCTGCTCAAAGTGCGAACGTTTTGTGTTGGAAGTAAAAGCATAATCGCTTATGGGTTGTTGCAGTGATTCCATTTGAAACTTTGTTTGTTGAGCCAATTCAAGCAATGAAGAATCTGTCTTAGCCGATAAAGCAAGAATGTGACGAGGGCGTTCCATGTTTTCTGACGGCGCTGCTGAAACAAGCAATGGCGCATCAGAGAGAATAATATGTGCGTTCGTGCCGCCGAAGCCGAAGGAACTCACGCCTGCAAAGCGTAGTTGGTCGCGGCGTTTCCATGGACGCAGATAGGTTCCAATTTCCAGCCGCGAGTCTTCTAATGAAAGATATGGATTTACTTCTTTTAGATGAAGGTGAGGTGGAATAGCTTCGTGTTGCATGGCGAGCACCGATTTGATCAACCCTGCAATTCCTGCCGCAGACTCAAGATGCCCAATATTTGTTTTTACCGAACCCACCAACACCTTGCCTGTTGTTTGCCCATCATCAAGTACCGCGCGCAAAGATGACATTTCAATCGGGTCGCCGAGCGGCGTGCCCGTCCCATGCGCTTCCACATAACTGATCTGATGCGGGGCAACATCGGCATTTGCAAGAGCCTGCCGAATGACATCTTGTTGAGCCAATCCATTGGGAGCGGTCAGTCCATTACTACGTCCATCTTGATTCACAGCCGAGCCACGGATCAATGCAAGGATATTATCCCCGTCACGCATTGCATCCGATAATCGTTTTAGAATAATCACACCGCAGCCTTCGCCGCGCACATATCCATCTGCGCTGGCGTCGAATGTTTTACAGCGACCATCGGGAGACAACATCCGCGCCTGTGAAAAGGTGATGGTCAACTCGGGAGTGAGGATTAAGTTCACGCCTCCGACTACACCCAAATCTGATTCACCATTCTGAAGGCTTTGACAAGCAAGGTGCGCTGCCACCAATGAAGATGAGCAAGCCGTATCCACCGCCATGCTGGGGCCGCGCAAATCGAGGAAATAGGACAGGCGATTCGCGGCAATGCTGTGCGCATTACCAGTTCCCGCATATGCGTCAATTCTTTCGGTATCATCAAACTGTAAGCGCGAATAGTCATTACTGCTAATTCCAACGAAGACACCCGTGCGGCTGCCCGCTAAAGATGAAGGGTTGATAAAAGCATTTTCGAGCGCCTCCCAACTCACCTCAAGAAGGAGGCGTTGTTGAGGATCCATGCGAGCCGCTTCACGTGGGGAAATCCCAAAGAAGTGAGGGTCAAATAAATCGACATCCTTGAGAAAGCCACCCCAACGAGATGCGACTTTTCCCGGCGTGGCAAAATCGGATGAATAAAAGGCATCCACATTCCAGCGATCAGCTGGGACTTCGCTAATGGCATCCACTCCGTTTCGCAGCAATTCCCAAAAGGCTTGAGGGCTTGCGGCATTCGGGAAGCGACAACTCAACCCGATAATGGCTATGGGTTCTCTTGTGAATTTTGAAGATGGTTGGATTAAAACGGGCGATGAAATAGATTTGGTTGGTTGTGAATCATTCGCCAGATAATTCGCCAGTAATTCAATAGTTGGATAATCCCATGCGAGGGTGGGTGCGAGCCTGCGGTTTAGAAAATCTTCAAGTTCACCAGTCAGGCTCACAGCTTGAACAGAACCCATTCCGTAATAAGTAAATGGCTGGCGCGGATCAATGGATGCCGCATCCAACTCCAGCATGGATGCGATGCGAGTGATAAGCCAGGCTTGAATGACATCTGCCCTCACCCCTGACCCCTCTCCCGAAGGGCGAGAGGAACGACTCCCTTCCCCCTTCGGGGGAAGGGCTGGGGAAAGTGCCCCAACGGGGTATGAGGGTTTCTTTGCCCGCCACTCACCCACAACTTCCAACTCCCCATTTAGAAAGTCTGCTTTACATGCGCGGCGCTGGATTTTTCCACTGGAGGTCTTGGGAATGCTCATCGGCTTGACTAAAACGATGGCGAAGACTTGCAGATCATGTTTATCTGCCACGGCCTGACGAATGGCCGCAGCAACTTCATTAATATCAGGCTGTCGGTTTTGGCGTGTGACCTCGTGAACGATGACAAGCTGCTCTTTACCACCATCTGTGATGGAGAAGGCAGCACCACCTGAGGATTGCAAGGCGAGGTGACTCGACTCTACGGTTAATTCAATATCCTGCGGATAGTGGTTGCTTCCATGAATAATGATCAAGTCTTTCAAGCGACCCGTGACAAATAGCTCGCCCTCATGCAGGAAGCCAAGATCACCGGTTCGCATAAAGGGGCCTTCGCCAGTGTCTGATACATAAGCCTGAAAAGTTTTGCGAGTTTCATCTTCCAAGCCCCAATATCCCTGTGCAACACTAGGGCCCGCAACCCAAATTTCGCCAACCTGATTTGAATCACATTGCTGTAATGTGGTTGGGTTAACAATCAATATCGTCTGGTTAATCACTGGTGCGCCACAATTAACCATGGTCAATGCATCTGCATCATTTGCAGGTGCGGGAACCACGCGGTCACTTTCCAAAGATTTTCGATCCACGCTGAAAGTGCGCGGCTCAGATGGCCCATCTGCCCCGGATACTATCAATGTACTTTCTGCCATGCCAAAGCAAGGGTAGAGAGCAGCCTTTCGAAAGCCGCACCCGGCAAAGGCACGTGCGAAGCGTTCCAAAGTCTCAGGTCGAATCGGTTCGGCTCCGCAAAATGCCAAAGTCCAGGAACTTAAGTCCAGCTTTTCCATCTGATCGGGTGTGACCTTATCGACACACAGATCGTAAGCAAAGTTAGGTGCGCCGCAGGTGTTGCCGCGATAGCGCGTGATGGCTTCCAACCAGCGCACAGGCCGTTGCAGGAAAGATGGCGGCGACATCAAAGTAGTAGCCCCGCCCAGGTACATAGGTTCCAGGATGCCGCCCACCAGCCCCATATCGTGATAACTTGGAAGCCAGAAAACGCCCATCACCGTTGAGTCAATATGGAAACCACGGCTGATGGCTTCCAGGTTGTGCATCAAGTTGCCATGGCTGAGCATCACTCCTTTTGGCTGACTGGTAGAACCCGACGTATATTGGAGGAAAGCCAGTGTGTCGGGCGATACATTGGGATCGCGCCAATCCGCTTCCAACCCCGCCGGTACCTGCTCGGTGTTCAACCAATGCAGCGCTTTCAAATCTGGAGCATGTTCGAATCGCTTTTCGATGTTAGTGAGGATCGCGGTGGTTGTCAGCGCAAAGTTTGCACGCGAATCGTCAACAATAGACTGGATGCGCGGAACCGGGCGATTAAGACGTGGAGGATAAGCGGGTACGGCGGTCACGCCGGCATACAAACAGCCCATGAAGGCTGCTATATAATCCAGGCCAGGCGGATATAAGAGAAGCGCACGCTCACCTTTCGCGCCAAAACTTTCCAACCATGCACCGATAGCGCGCGCACGGCGATCCAGTTCTGCATAGTTAATCGTGATGTTTTCGGATTCATCCTCCGGCAGAAACCTGAAAGCCAGTTTATCGGGATGCTGCTCAGATCTCCATCGTAAGAGAGAAACGAGCGTGCTTGTTTTATAGGATGTATTTGGGGGGAGCTGAGAGTATTGCTTCATAAGAGTCTTCACCTAGCGAGTCTTCACCTAGTAAAGCAAATTTTTTCAATTTATAACACAAAGTTAAGAGTACCACGATTATTCTGGGAGGCCACATAGCCCATCGGTAGGGAAACAATTCTATCCGAATCTTTTTAGTTTAGCTGAGCATGGCGCAAGTATCACAGCGATTCCAATTAAACCAATAATCTGGCTTGAGAAAAATGATACTACCAACATCTCGATTTAATGGCTCTTTAGTATGGTTGGCTTGACATGCATTTCCGCAAAAAGGTATAATCTCATCAAAGTTATCTATTTTTGTGTTAAATCTCACGCAAAGGTGTGGGCAACACAATTATATTTTGGAACTGTGCTGACCATCTATAAAAAGGAACAGCCTCGTGACCCAATCAAACAGTTTTAAATTAATCCTGGTTAACGATCAAAGTAGCAGCGCCCCCAAAGAATTCGAACTAGTTAAATCAGAAATTATTATTGGCCGTGATGACAGCGCGGATCTAACCATTCCCGCTTCAGCCGTATCGCGCCGCCATGCCAGGCTCATGCTGGAAGGCGAAACTTACGCGCTGGAGGATTTGGGAAGCAGTAACGGAACCTTCGTCAACGGCGAGAAGTTGGCTGCGCGGCGTTCGTTGAAGACGGGCGATAAGATTCGGCTTGGGCAAACCATCAACCTGGTTTATCATGCGCCTGTTCTGGCCTCGGAGGAAACAGCAGAACGTTCGATGCCAGCAAAGACTGCCGTACGTTCCGGGCCTGCCAGGCCATCCCATGTAATGCAGACTATATTGGGGGAAGAACCAATACTAGCGGTTAGTTCAGGTCCGCGTCAACTAATGGTAACTATTGCAGGTGGAAGCACACAGACTTATCCATTAAACCGTCAGACCATTACGATCGGTCGAGTCGAGGGCAATGATATTGTGATCCCATCGCAGATCGTTTCGAGTCGCCATGCGCGGCTTGAGCAGGTGAATGGCGGAGGGTACAAGTTGGTTATGGTTCCCGAAGCTAAGAACCCGGTCCTGTTTGAGGGACGACCTCTTGACGGTTCACGCACGTTGCGTCACGGCGACATACTGAGAATTGGCAGCCTCGACCCCGGCATAATGGTTACGATGACCTACAATGCTCCAAGCGAGGCAGCACAGCAAGTAGAGCGGGATATTGTGTTCGGCGACAAGACACTCATCCAGATCGGACGGGACCCAAGCAATGACGTTGTGATCCCGTCTCAGAATGTATCGCGCTTCCATACTCAAATCGAAAAAGTGGGGCAGCGTTACCGCGTGGAGGATCTACGCAGTTCCAACGGTACATTTGTCAACGGAGAGCGCATCGATGGATCGGTATGGCTGAAATCCAACGACTCTATTCGTATTGGACAATATCGATTTGTGATGGGCAAAGATCAGCTTGCCGGATACGATGATGGGAATGGATTACGCGTTGATGTGATTGGCTTGAACAAGTGGGTGCGCAAGGATTTGAATATTCTTCAAAATATCTACGCCTCATTTAAGCCCAGAGAATTTATCGTCGTCGTGGGGCAAAGCGGTGGCGGCAAATCCACCTTTGTGGATGCGGTTGCTGGCTATCGCCCAGCCACCCCTCCCTCGAAAGTTTATGTCAACGATATTGATATTTACACTCATTTTGACGCGATCCGTAATGAGATCGGGTTCGTGCCTCAAAAAGATATCATTCACATGGAGTTGACTATCTATCAAGCGCTTGATTACGCTGCTCAATTACGTATGCCGGCTGATACATCACCGGAAGAACGGCACAAGCGCGTTATGGAAGTTCTCGAAGACCTTGACCTCACACATCGCAGGGATGTTCAAATCAGCGGGCTTAGCGGCGGGCAGCAAAAGCGCGTCTCCATTGGTGTTGAGTTGCTCACCAAACCAGGCTTATTCTTTCTAGATGAGCCTACTTCTGGTCTGGACCCCGGCACAGAAACTGCCCTCATGCAGTTGATGCGGCGTCTGGCTGATCAGGGACGTACCATTATCTTAATTACCCATGCCACCAAAAACGTAATGCTGGCTGATAAGGTGATCTTCCTAGCCAGAGGCGGTTATCTGGCGTGGTTTGGTCCCCCCGATGAAGCGCTGGCATACTTCGATCAATATCGTTCGGAACGCGCTCGCAGGGCCGGCAAGATCGAGTTCGATGAGATCTATGCTATTTTGGATGATCCGAGCAAGGGAAAGGCCGAAGACTGGGCCAAACGGTATCGTGAAAGCCAGGCTCATGTGGAGTACGTCTCAAAGCCTTTGGCTGGGAAGACATCCCCGGAACGGGCTGCGACTGTGCTTGAACCTGAAAGAGTGCTGACCAAAGCAGCCAATACGCGGCAGGTTTCCTCATTAAGACAGTTCATGATCCTTTCAGCGCGCAATATAAAAATATTGACCCGTGACCGCTTTGCCTTGGGCTTGATGCTGGCAACGGCGCCAGTTGTAAGTATGCTGGATGTGATCCTTTCCTTTGTGATGGGCAGAAATATTTTTGATTTCTATGTAGGTGACATGTCCCAGGTCATGATCACTCTTTTCCTGCTGACCATTTATGGCATTATGGTTGGCGGAATTTCGCAAATGCGCGAGATCGTGAAGGAACAGGACATTTACAAACGCGAGCGATTGGTCAATCTTAAAATCATGCCTTACGTGTTATCGAAAATATGGGTGGCCGCCTTACTGGCCCTCTACCAGGCGGTGGCCTACACCGTGGTGCATTATCTTGCGTTCAACATGCCGGGCGGCGTGCTCGAATTCTTCCAAATATATATCACCATGACCCTGGCTACCTTCGCGGGCATGATGCTGGGACTATTCGCTTCAGCGCTTGCGCCGAATGCAAGTTCGGCTCCGTTAATTGTTATTATCTTGATGCTGCCTCAAATTGTTCTGGCTGGAGCGTTGATTCCAGTGCCAAGCTTTGTGAGCGCACCCTTTTCAACGCGTTGGGCTTTCGAATCTTTGATTGCCATCACAGGCCCCGGGTCCGATGTGGCGGCGGATATATGTTGGGCCTTGCCTCCTGATGTGCGAGATGCTATGTCACTGGAAGACAAGGTGGCGAATAATTGCAAGTGTTTGGGTGTCAATGCACTAAAGCAGGAGTCTTGCAATCAACCTGGCTTGGGAAAATTTCACATACCCCTGGTCGATCAACCCCTACCAGTTGAACCCACCCCACCTCCTCCAGAACCTGCCCGCCCTGTGGAACCCCAGAACCAATCGGATAATGTCGCCATGGCGGAATTCTTTGCCAAGCTTAAGCTATGGGAAGCCGAGGCGGAAATTTGGAGGACGCAGGTTGACCAATACACCAGCGAACTGGCCGAGTACCAAACGGCGAAAGCTCAATTGGAGGTGGCAAGTTTTGGTGCAGAAGGTGTTGTGAGGACCTTCTACAACGGGTCAGGCTTTGCCTATGTTAATAAGAATGACACATTGGCTTATTACACCAAGGTTACATTAACATGGTTTGTACAGTTTTTGATCGTCATGATATTGTTTGGGGCAATTCTATACCTTCAAAAACGTAAAGATGTGGTGTAGGCTCAAATGAAAAAAACTCGAATTGTAATCCTGCCACTTGTGCTAATTGTGGCTTCGCTGGCCTGTGGTGTAGAAGGCGGCGATCCTTCGAAGGAAGCCACCCTCCAGGCCATCAGCGACCAGGTCCGTGGCACTGGTACGGCATCTGCAGGGCAAGGAGAACAAGCAACACCGGCGGTAAATTTGGACTCTGATTCGTTAACTGCAACTGCGGCAGCCTTTGCTCCAATCCTGGCAGAGTTGCCCAAATATGGAGTTCAACCTTCAGAGGGCAGCCTTGCCTGGGTGCATCCATCGGTTTCACTGGATGCATCTGGTTATCACCAATTCGAATACATCAATTATTATATTGGCACGCTTGCAACTGATTTCGTCATGTCTGCCGATATTACCTGGAATACAGTTGGCAGCACATCCGGTTGCGGATTTGTGGTGCGGTCAAATGGAAACGAGCTTGCACTAGATCAATATGTAGCCATCATCACACGGGTGGCCCAAGGACATTTCCTCTTCGCAACCATGGACGACGGAGATGTGGTCACTGGGCAGGACTTTTACCCCCGCACCCAGGATAAGAGTTTCAACTGGGAAAACGAGGCGACAAATCGCCTGACACTCGTTGGGCGCGGCAATCGTTTCTGGGTATACACCAATGGCATATTGGTTGCCGAGGTAGACCCAAGCAAGCCGCCGCCCGGCATATCGCTCCCGCCGGAACCGCAGAAGCCTGCGAACCAAAATGACGCACAGGCCATGGCTGTGTATCGGGCGAACAAGGCCGAATACGATGCGTCAGTCCAAGTCTTAAAGGCAGAATATGCTGCCCGCCAGCGGGCCTTCAATTCTGCAGAGACGGTTTTTTTGAAAGGCTTTACAGCCATGGTGGCGTTAAGCGAGGCCGGTCGCACCACACAATGCAAGTTCGATAATGCATGGCTATTCTTGATAGATTAGCCAACGCTTAGCCAAAACCGTGAATGTTGTTAATTGTGTTATGATGCGGCCTTATATTTAACGGTAATAATGACACTCAACCGAATTGATGTTTTTATGTTTAGGAGAGACGATGGCTAGCTTAATCGGAAAAACTATAAGCAAACGGTATGTTATTGAGGAAATGCTGGGGCAGGGCGGGATGTCGGCAGTATACAAAGCCACTGATCCAAATCTGAAGCGGGTGGTTGCAATCAAGGTCATCCACTCTCATTTATCCAGTAACCCCGATTTCGTCCAGCGATTTGAAGAGGAAGCCGCAGCGGTGGCGCAATTGCGTCATCACGGGATCATTCAAGTCCATGATTTCAATCGCGATGACGATTTGTATTACATGGTATTAGAGTTCGTACCGGGCGAGACGATCCAGGATCATATTAAACGACTCAACGATAGTGGGCGGAAGCTTTCGCCTGCCAAAGCCATTGAATACATGGCCAGCATATGCGATGCCGTGGATTACGCCCATCAGCGCGGCATGATTCATCGCGATATCAAACCAGCCAACCTGATGCTTACCATCACAGGCCAACTCATTCTCATGGACTTCGGTATTGCCAAGATCGTCGGCGGTACGCGTCACACCGCCACCGGAGCAGTTGTCGGGACGGCAATGTACATGTCGCCCGAGCAGATCAAAGGAGAGCAGCCCGACCGTCGCTCGGATATTTATTCCCTCGGTGTGACATTATTTGAAATGGTCGGTGGCCGCCCACCCTTCGAGGCCGATTCAGCCATGACCCTGATGATGATGCACATCAACGATCCTGTGCCCAACCCGAAGAAACTTAATCCCGATGTGCCGGATGCCCTGGTGGCAGTCATCAATAAGGCGCTTGCGAAGGACCCAAACAATCGTTATCAGACCGCCGCGCAAATGGCCGCTGCACTAAGAAATGCGCTTTCCGCTGGTGCATCTTCGCCCAAGGCCACCATGATGGAAGATGCGACAATGATGAAGCAGGCACGCGGAACAACGATAGAACCCGTAGCTGGCACTTACGTTGAAAATACACCTATTATGCCCGCAAGAGGGACAATGGTTGAAAGTTCAGCGCCAAGTTCCATGTACTCATCCCCATACTCATCAACGGCTGCACCTGCTGTCTCAAAAAAGCCGAGAGCGGCCATGGCCCTGCCGATGATTGCCGGGGCGGTGATTGGTTTGCTTTGTCTTATTGTTGGCGGGATTTTCGTAGTGAATCAAATCCTTGCGGCTGCCAACCCAGTTGAACCTACCCTGGCTGTTGTACCAACGGCTTCGGAGCTCGCAGTTGTAATCCCGGTCGCTACCGAGATCGCCACTGAAACTCCAATCCCATTGACTGCCACCCCTACAGGGCCATATGTAGTCATCACAGCCATTAGAGTTGAAGGTAATATTTATGCAGTGGATTATGAGGTTCATAATTATGACAGCTCACAGCACGTCCACATATTCTTCAACACCGTTCCGCCCGAGCAGGCAGGCTCTCCGGGGTCAGGTCCATGGAAATTGACCTGGGGTGCCTATGGAGACCCGCCATTCACACAATATACTATTGCCAACCGTCCGTCGAATGCGACACAAATGTGCGCACTTATAGCAAACTCCAATCACTCAGTTCAACTAAACACCGGAAATTGTGTAGATTTGCCATAAAGTTCTCACACTTTTTGCATTGAATTTCAAGCAACTGGGTATGGATCGCGACGATCCATACCCAGTTTGTTATATAACTCAAGTTGTCACCTTGACATAAAAAGAACGTGTCACCCTGAGGGAGCGCGTTCGTCGCGACCGAAGGGTCTGCGTTTATGGCGTCAGAGATGCTTCGGGGCGAAGAGCGCCCCTCAGCATGACACAACGAGAGTATAGCAGCAACATAAGTTATATATAAGTAACCCAGCCTGGAAACCTTATGCCGCCGTTCTTCATATATGCTAGAATATGACAAGTCTTGTCAGTTTTTTTCCATAGATTTATGTTTTGGCTTGAGGTTGTGACTGAGTGAAATGTCCTAATTGCCAGACCAGTAACCCGGACGAAGCAAAATTTTGCATGAATTGCGGAAACTCTCTCGCAGCGACTATTCATGCAACAGGTGGGGAAATTAATGTTCAAGTAAAAAACCAGGCATTGGATAAATTTATTCCGCGCGAGTTGATGACGAAGTTTGAAGCCGCTCGCGCACAAGATGCGATGGTGGGAGAACGGCGCGTCATCACCATGTTGTTCTGCGATGTCAAAGGGTCGACAGCCGCCGCGGAAAAAGTGGACCCCGAAACCTGGTCGGATATCATGAACGGCATTTTCGAATACATGATCCGCCCGATCTATAAATATGAAGGGACTGTGCCGCGACTAATGGGCGATGCGATCCTGGCTTTCTTTGGCGCTCCCATCGCGCATGAGGATGATCCGCAGCGCGCTGTATTAGCGGGGTTGGAAATTCTCGAGGGGATTAAAGAATACGCGGAAGACATCCGCCTCAAACATGGACTTGAATTTGGTCTGCGAGTCGGAATTAATACTGGCCTGGTCGTTGTCGGCGCAATCGGTTCCGATCTGCGAATGGAATATACAGCAATAGGCGATGCGATCAATCTCGCGGCGCGCATGGAACAAACTGCCGTGCCTGGAACTGTTCAAATCTCAGATGAAACATATAAGCTGGTTGCACCGTTTTTTGACTTTGAAGCCTTGGGAGAAGTTGAAGTCAAGGGCAAAGCCGCGCCAATCAAAACTTACCGTCCGCTGGGATTGAAGAAGAGCCCAGGTCATTTGCGCGGACTGGAAGGATTATCATCACCGTTAGTGGGGAGGGAATCGCAATTAGTTGAGCTCAATCAGAGATTAGAGAATTTGAAAATTGGAGCAGGATCAATTGTCAGCGTGATTGGCGAAGCGGGGCTTGGAAAATCCACCTTGATCGCAGAGTTGAAAAAGTCAAATGAAGGAGCAGAACTCATCTGGCTGCGAGGTGATGCATTATCTTATGCCCGCTCGGTCAGCTATTTTTCGTGGCGGCAGGTCATCCGCCAGTCGATTGAGGCGCATGAGAATGATTCTCCAAGTGAGGTGCGCGATAAATTGCGTTATGTTTGTGATTGCTGCACTTTACCTGGCGGGGATATGCCATTTTTAGAAGCCATACTTGCAGTAGAAAGCGAAGAAAGTTTGCAGGTTGTGCTGGGCTATCAGGGTGAAGCCCTGGTTCAAAGAATGGTAGAGGCTGTGCGGGGATACTTCTGCGGCCTGGCAAAGGAGGGCCCGCTTGCAATTGTGTTTGATGACCTGCATTGGGCGGATGAGGCCTCTTTGAATTTATTGCTCAGCTTGGCGGATTTGACCGATACACAACCGCTATTGTTCATTTGCATGTTGAGGCCCGATAAAACCGCGGCCAGTTGGGATGCGATCAACAAGATACAACAAAAAACAGCGGCACGTTATCACTCCATTTCACTTGAACCCTTGCACGAAGAACAAACTGATATGCTGCTGTCTAACTTGCTTGGCATGAAAGACCTGCCAAAAAACGTGCGGGATATGATCGTCCAAAGAGCGGACGGGAATCCGTTTTTCATTGAGGAATTAATTCGTTCCCTGATCGAAACAAAACAAATCATTCGTGAGAACAGTCATTGGCGGGCAGTGAACGAAGATGCAAAGGTTGTTCTTCCAGATACATTGCGCGGTGTGCTCGGCGCCCGCATTGATCGTTTACCCGAATTGTCAAAACATGTTCTCCAAAATGCGGCAGTCATCGGCCGTTCATTTGACCTGCGCGTCTTAAAACAATTGACTAGTTTGAACGGCAGTTTCGATACGCAGATTCAATATTTAAATGAAACGAGTCTGATCGAACCTTTTCGTGAGGAATATGCGTTCAGGCATGTTTTGATCCAGGAAGCGGCGTATGACTCAATTCTGATCAAGAAGCGCGTGGAACTCCATCGGCGTATCGGAGAAACGCTTGAAGAGCTTCACGCGAATCGAATTGAAGAATTTGCGCCGTTGCTGGCATATCATTTTTATGCCGCGCAAGATTCTCGTTCGCTGAAATATGACATCCTTGCAGGCGAGAAAGCCGCGCGTCTGTATGCCAATGTGGAAGCTGCAACTCATTTCAGCCGCGCACTCGAAGTGGCAAAACGTACGAAAGTGGAACCTGAACAAATTATCAATCTCTACAATCAATTAGGCTCAGTGTTTGAGTTGAGCGGGCGCTTTGAAGAAGCCCTGGCAACTTATGAAGAAATGCAGGCATTTGGTCGTCAGCAGGCAGACCGCCCGACTGAGATTAAAGCGCTCATGGCGAAAGCCACCATCTATTCCATCTTTTCCAAGTTGCATAACTCAGCACTCAGTGAACAGATGTTAATCGAAGCGCTTGAGATTTCCCGCGAGATCGAGGATCATGTCACTCAGGCAAAACTTAATTGGAACCTGATGATTACCTACTTGTTCTCGAAGCGGCTGGATGAGTCGCTTCAACACGGTGAGGTGGCTCTGGCGTTGGCGCGCGCTTCAAGCGACCGCGAGCAACTGGCTTTTGTGTTGAATGATTTATGCCGCCTGTATACATGCAGAGGCGAGTTTGAAAAAGCTCATGCTTCCATTCGAGAAGCGCGCGAACTTTGGAAAGCACTTGATCATCAGGTGATGCTGGCAGATAGTTTAGGCTCGGAGGCGGAAGCTTACTTCAACGCCGGGGAATACGAACAATCGCTGGAATACAGTGAACAGGCGCTGCAGATCTGCGAAAAGATCGATAACCTGTGGGGACAATCGTATGATCGCATGTTGATGGCGTTTTGTTATTTTGAAAATGGTCAATTGGGGCGCGGCATTCAACTGGCTGAACAGAGCAGTCAACTTGCAGATGAAGCAGGGTTGATCGCCAGCAGTATCAGCCTGCGTGCCGAACTGGCCTGGGTATATGCCTATTGTGGTGCCATGGAAAAAGGTCTGCCCTTGGTTGAACAGGCTTTACAAATCGCGGATGCCAAACAACCTGCCTGGAGATCGTTTCCGCAAGCCGCAAGAGTGCGAATGCATCTGCTCATGCATGACACTACATCTGCTGAAAAAATTATTGGAGATACATTGCTTCAACCCACTTCGATCCCCTACGCGCGCTACACCATCTTCGTCTGCCTGGCGAATATCGAACTGGCAATGGCAAAAAATGAATTTGACAAAGTGCTTTCACTTTCAAATGAATTACTGGATGAAGTTATGCCTCTTACGCGTGTGGACATTCCCGAAGTATTGCGCTGGAAAGGGAATGCTTTATTTGGATTGGGACGATTTGAAGAAGCGCTTCAAACCTTAACTGAAGCCTGCTCACTGGCCAAGCAAACTGATTCCAAGCTTCATCTTTGGGTGATCCTAACAGATTTGGCGAAGGTCCAATTTGAATTGGGGAATCAAAAAGAAGCCGAAGACAGTCTCGCAGAAGGTCGCAAAATCGTTCAACAGATCGCAGAATCACTGCACGAGGTTGGGCTCACCGCATCGTTTTTGAATCAGCATCGAGTTCAGAAGTTGATGCGCTAATTCGTCCTGAGCGGAGCCGCACGCTCTTGCCTTTGTGCGGCGCAGTCGAAGGACAGGTTCAAGTGAGACCTTGATTATTCAAAACTCAATGAATTCGACGAGGAAAATCATAATGTCCATCGAAGAGAACAAAAAAATCGTTCGGCGTTATCAGGAAATATACAACAGCAATGATTTGGGTGCCCTGACTGAAGTGGTCTCGGAAGATTTGCTCACACCCAAGATCATGCCTGGAATCCCAACGGGTATCGAGGGCGCAAAAGCTGCTCATCGGATTATGGTGGCGGCCTTCCCCGATTATCAAACGGTCATCGACGATCTATTTGCCGAGGGCGATAAAGTAGCGGCGCGCATCACCATGAGCGGCACGAATATCGGAAGTTTCATGGGCATGCCCCCAACTGGAAAGCATGTTTCATTTACAGGGATTTATATTGCCAGAATTGCTAATGGAAAAATTGTAGAACACTGGGGTGAAGAGGATTCAGTGAGCCTCTTGCAGCAACTTGGTGCATTGCCGAATTTATGAACATGATTGGAAACAATCCGCAGATTACGCAGATCAAAAGAAATAATCTGTGCCATCTGCAACATCGTACCCGAATGGGTAAATCTGCGGATGGATTTCATTATTCCCAATAAAACAAAATGCTGAATCGTCTTGCATCCCTATTGAAAGTTCGCCTTGACGAGGGCCGCCTGGTAATTCTGGTGGCCCTACTCTTCGCGTGCATTCAAGCGGGGCAAGGTATGGGTGATAACGCCGCCTCCGCGTTGTTTCTCCTTCGCTACGGTGTAGACTTTCTACCCTACATGTATCTTTTCCTGGGGGCTCTTACTTTTATTACTACCCTCGCCTACTCCGCCGCGCTCGGTCGATTCGACAAAGGCAAATTCTTTTCGGGGCTGATCGCGATTTTTATTGGATTGCTCATCCTCGAGCGCACAGCGATCCTTTTTCCATTTCCACTTCTGTACCCCGTGCTATGGTTGACCATCAACTGCGTGAGTATGATCCTCGGCACCTTCGTCTGGAATATTGCGGGGGAAGTCTGTGATGCGCGACAGGCGAAGCGGTTGTTTCCATTGTTTACCAGTGCGGGGATTCTCGGTAGTGTCATCGGCAATGCAGTCACTGGCGTCATTGCCCGTCTGCTTGGCACAGATAACCTGCTTCTTTTGTATGCAGTTCTTCTGGGCATTGCTTTTTTCCTCACCCGCAGCATCGCAAGCGGATATTTTCGCCAGGAAAAAGTTTTCAAGACCAAATCAAATCTCTGGAACGACCTGCGTGCAGGCTTCGACTTTGTGCGCGTTTCCCCCTTGATGAGATTGATCGCTTATTCATCCATCCTGTTCTCAGTATTATTTTTTGCAATTGCATTTCCATTCAGCAAAGTCGTCACGGCCTCGTTTTCAGATGAAGCAGGTGTAGCGGGTTTCTTTGGTTTATTCAATAGCATCACCACCGCTTCCACATTTCTTGTGTCGCTGTTTCTCGCCAGCCGCATTTATACCCGCCTCGGCATCATCAACGGCGTGTTCCTCATGCCACTCACCTATATTTTTTCCTTTGCGGTCTTCTCAGCTTTTTATGATTTGAACGGCGCTTCCATTGCGCGCTTTGCACAATTGGTTATTCTGGCTGGCATCGCGGGCACGGCTTGGAATGCATTGTTCAACGTTGTCCCTTCGCAAAAACGCGGCCAAGTGCTGGCCTTCAACAACGGTGTGCCTTCGCAAATTGGCGTTGCGCTTTCGGGCATCCTGCTTATCGTTGCGGAGCGCGCGCTTACCGTCCAGCAGATTTTTTTGATGGGCACAGCACTTGCCTTCGTGTGCGGCGTCTTCATCTGGCGGATGCGCAAGGCATATTCCCAGGCCTTAGTGGACGCATTGCAAGCGGGCCGTCTTGAGGTATTCAGCGTTAACGAATCTGCATTCACTGGATTTCAAGGTGATGCGGCTGTGCTGGATGTCGCCATGCGAGCCTTGCAGGATTCAAAAGCGACCACGCGCCGACTCGCTGTGGAAATGCTAGGAAGGATGGGAGCCGACTCTGCCATCCCAACCCTAACCCGCCTCCTTTCCGACCCCGAGCCTGGGGTGCGTGCCTCAACAGTTTCTTCGCTGGGAGCTTTGCGCGCCAATTCCGCTATCGAAGAGATCATCCTTCTCCTTGCCGATCCCGAAGAACAGGTGAGGGAAAAAGTGCTGGCTGTCCTCCCAAAATTGGAAATAACTGCTTCCCTTGAACTGACTGCAACGATTGCCGAACTCGCGACGAACGACCCGTCGTTGGCAGTGCAGGGAAAAGCCATTGTCGCGCTGGCAAGGCTCGGCGTAGTGGATGAAGCGACGTCACATTTGACTCCGCGACTCAACTCGGAAGATTCCCGCGTCCGCATTTCGGCTTTGGAGACGATCAGTGAAATTGCGCCGTATCTGAATCCTTCTTTCAATATTCAACCGATCATGAACTCTCTCGAAGATTCATCAGTAGCCATTCGCCGCGCCGCCATATCCGCCCTGGGAAGTTTGAAAGATGAATCCATTAGCAAGACACTGGTTAGGTATTTGACGGACCCCGATGCAAGTGTCCGTAACATAGCCGCAGAATCATTACGCCAACGGAGTGACGAAAGCCGCGCGCTCGTGCTCGAAGTTTTTGAAACAGAAAACTCAGCAGTGGATTCCGCCCTCGATGCCCTTGCCCCAGGGAATCCAGGATCGCTTTCTCCGCTGCGTGGGTATGCCCGTCGCGAGACCATTCGCGCGCGGACATTGCGGAATCAGTCAGCCAGTTTTCAATCGTCAGGACGTGCAGCCAGCTTCCTGCGCGATTGTTTGCGTATGCAAGCCTCGCTCTGCGAAGGGCGGCTGATAAAAACCGTCGGCTTGTTTGGTGATACGTACACAATGGAACTTATCCGCAAAAGTATGAACGGGGCAAATATCGAAAACCGCGCCGCCGCTCTCGAAGCGTTGGATACGATTGGGGATAAACAACTTGCAAAGAGTGTGGTCTCACTTCTTGAAGAAGAACCCACAGCATTCGACCCATCGGATGTAGTTGCAATTTTGCTAAAAAATATGAACCCCTGGCTTCGGGTTCTTGCTATTCGTTCCACCTCTGAACTCGGCTTGCGAGAATTTATCCCACTATTACATCAATTAAAATCAGGCTCAGATGCGCTTCTACGTGAGGCCGCGCTTGGAGCCTTGATCCAGTTTGGCGAGGAGAAACCTATGGATACTCTGAAAACCGTTTCCATCCTGGAGCGTATTTTATTGTTGCGTGAAATTCCCATCTTTGCCGACCTTTCCCCTGAAGATTTGAAACTCGTGGCGGAGATGGCTCGCGAGGAATGGTATCCGCAAAATACCGTCATCTTCCACCAGGGCGACGAAGGCAACATGATGTTTGTGATCGTCGAAGGGCACTTGCATGTTGTAAGGTCGACCAATGGAATCGAGCAAGTACTGGCGCAACGCAGTTCAGGTGATTTCCTCGGTGAGATGGCGATCATAGAATCCGCGCCGCGCTCGGCCACGCTTCGCACCCAAACCGACGTCCGCGTGCTGGCTATTGACGGTGAGACCTTCAAAGGAATTTTGCGTGAGAGGCCCAATGTCTCTTTTGCTGTATTACGCAGTCTCTCACGCAGACTGCGCGAGATGGTGGTGTAAACACTTCTGCAATTTAGATGTTACTACCCGACATTTGAACCGCGAAGCCCGCAAAGTGCGCTAAGAAAAATCTTTTAATCTTTGCGAGCTTCGCGCTCTTAGCGGTAGAGAATAATTAAACTCCCAATTTTCAAATACGCGCATCACGATGCATTGATTAACGATGGGGTTAATGCACTCTTTTGATTAACCAAAAGCGCCGATTGAACCGCCTCAACGATCTGTTGTTCAGAATCTGCTGGGACAACTCTAATTAATTTATGTCGGTTGGGCTGTCTTGCCAATTCATCCGCCAGGCGCCCTGTACGTCTCAATGCAATGACCGGACGTCCATTCTCCAAACTCAATTCGATATCTTTCCGCGAAACCTCGCCGCCATTGATCAAGATCGTCACAGATCGATGTCGCTTGGACAGGATGGTCGCAGCATCAACGATCCATGAAGACTCATCCCCAAACTGGCTGCCGGGCACAAGGATGAAATGCGAGTGATGAGATTCTAATTGCCAACGCTGTTTTCCCCACCACAAAAACTTTGTGCTGCGCGGGCCACCGGGCCAGGTGACCAGCTCTTCAGGCGCCATGCCAACTAAAGGAAAGTTGTAGGCATTACGCCAGCGCACTTGGCCGATTTCAGCCATGATCCCCATATCTGTTCCTCCGCAAATGACCAGGGCGTTGATGTTTTCTGCGACCCTGGCAATGGTTTGGATGGCTTTGAGGGTCACAACTGCGTGTTGCTTTTCAATATCACCGCCAATCAGCACAATGACAGGGTAAGCATCCTCCAACCGCAATTCTGAGACAGCTTGGGCCAGGTCCGAACGTTTATCAGGGAAAACACAGAGCGCCTGCTGGTTTGGAAATTGGAACTCTTGAATACGCATCATTATCCTTCTTTCGTATGCTCACACTTTTCGAATTGGTCATTCACCGGGTACAGCTAAAGCAATAGCCAGGGAATTTGTCGGCGTGATATTTTCTTTGATTTTTGGAAATTGGCGCAATTTGCCATGCATAAATAAGATCGGATACGCCAGCAAAGTCAGCAAATCCAATGCGATAAAGAGCAAATACAGTTTCATAGTCATTTTTCCTCCATAATCCATAGAACGATATACCAAAATGCCTACTTTCCTTATGCCTACTTTCCTTTTTTGTTTTTTTTATTCGATCCAGCAGCCGGGTTCGCACCGCCTCTGTTGGGAATGGACCCAATGTCTTTTACAAGTGACTGCACCAACAGGCTCTCGCCCGGGCGTATATTGGAAGAGGTATTGACGTTGTCATTGGAAAATGATTTGGATTTTTTGGGTTTGCGTTTACTGACACCTTTGTGTCCCATTTTTTCTCCTTGTTTTAGAATGAAAGTATTGGGTTGAATTTATTCCTGGCTGGGTGCGGCATGGTTTTTAAAATTATCCAACAGGCTTATCAAACAGGTCCTTGATACGTTTAACCTTCTGCCGGTTGATTTCATGCTCCGCCACCCGTTTATTGAATTCGACTTCATCGATGATCACAATATCGGGTGGGTTTTGAGCGGAGAGCAGCAGGGCGGCATCGTCTCTCAGTTTAATATCGTCAAAGACCTTCAAGAAGGCCCCTGCAACCTGGCGTACGAATTTGTGATCCTCGATCATTGCGACGTCTACAGGCGCAACCGGGATGGGTTGTTGGGCATGATCGTAAACAACCCTGACCAAAAGTTTGCCATTATCAATGAAGGGGAAATCTATATGTGTCGGTAAGCTGCCAAGCTGGCCGCGATCCAAAATAAAGGCATAGCGGAGACCATCGCTGTTGCAGGACACTACCTGCACTTCCAATACATTGGCGAGATCATGCAATAAGCGCGGATCGAAATAATTGCTGAAGGGGATCGATGTATGCGTGGCAATATATCTATTGTTAAGTATGCCAAACAGTACGACCATTCCCGTCTCTGGATCCTGTGTTAATCGCCAGCGTTTAAATCTTGGCATCAGTCCCCATTTTGTCAGAACTGTCGACACCTGAACCCTGATCTGCCGGGCTTTCTGGTCGAAATGGCGCGGATCAATTGTCTGTATTGTCATCTTTATCCTTCTCATCACTGTTTAGCAGTTCGTCTTTAACTTCATCAAGCCATTGATGCACCTGATCATCCGGCGTGGTGACCTGATAGCCATCATCAATAACGTCACTTTCAATATATGGCAACAAACCGCCATGGTGATGATGAGGCGATTCAATTGGGAGTGCCTGCAACTTTTCAACAGTATTTTCAAGGATGCGCTGGTTGGCCTGCTGAATATTCAGCCAGCGTCAGGATCCCCAAACAACCAAACCCGCAAATAGTACAAAGAAGACCGGAAGGAACCATGTCAACAGGAAAGCGATTGGTCCCTGTCGTTGTTCATCGCGCTGGCGTTCCTGGTCTGCATACCATTGTGATGTCGCAGCGGCGACCTGAGTTTGTGTGGCGATATTATTGGCAATGGCTGTCTGGGTGCCCGCAGCGACATCGTTCTTGTTCTGCTGAGTTAGCATGGCCAGCGCACTCTGTGTTCTCACCGACTCTGTGACCAGTAAGTTGTACTGCGCCTGGGTCTGTGCGGCGATCTGCGTTGAACCGGCTGAATTCAAGGTCGCCTCTGCATTGGCACGCACAATTTCAGCGGTAGCTGCGATCTGGGCCGCAATCACATTGGTATTGTTTTGCTGCTGGGTTTGGGCTGCGCTCAACGTTGCATTGGCCGAATTCAAGGTTGCCTGCGCATTGGCACGCAAAATTTCGGCAGTGGCTGCCGCCTGAAAATCAGCATTACTCTTCTCTTGGGTCAGCACCACTGCAAGGGTAGCCTGGGCACATGCTTCACAGGGTTCGCTTACCTGCGTCGACATGGGCAACAACAATCCATCATCCAATGTAGACGGGGTCACTGTCATTCCATTGCACGCAGTCAGGGTTAGTAATACCAAGGTCAATACCCAGATTACAGCAATATACGGATTACGATGACGCATGGCTTTCATAATAAATTTTTCCAATCCAGCAAAATGAGAACTTGCCAGTTGCACCGACGAGAACGCCGAGGTAACTGGCAGGAACTTATATGGCATCCTTCAGCGATTTGAGAGGCCTCACCTTTATCACCTTGCGCGCCGCTTTTGCCTTAAAGGTCATCGGCTCTTTGGTGAAAGGATTAATACCTTCATGCTCTTTTGTAGCGGGCCTGGCAACGACATTCAGCTTAAGCAAGCCGGGGATGAGGACTTCGCCCGGGCCTTGCTTCCCAAGCTGCTGGGCAACCATGGCGTTCATCGTATTGAGAGCTGACCTGGTCTGCTTCATATCCAGGCCGCTTTTCTCGGCCAGGGTGGCCACGAACTCGGACTTGGTCAATCTTTTGTTATGCATTTCATATCTCCTTTATTTATCATTCGTTCTTTGGACCTAAAATATTTTATCTTCCGTTGGCTTGCGAGATTTCCTTTACCAACTCGGCTGTTTCTTCCGGTTGATCGACCCGCGTGGCCACATCTGCCTGGGCAATGATCCCTACAACCTTATGATCGTCATCAACGATGGGAATACGTCGCAGTTGATGCTCAGCCATCGCGTCCAACGCCTTTTGCAGATTATCCTCAGCGTGGCAGGTCACCACATCGCGCGTCATCACCGCCTCCACATTCGTGGATTTGGCATCAAGCCCTTTGGCCACGATCTTCAAAGCCAGATCACGATCGGTTACGATGCCCACCAATTTTTTGGTCTGCTCATTCTCGATCACAGGTATCGAACCAATGTTCTCGCTCTTCATCAACTCTGCCGCTTCAGCCACCATGTCATTTGGCAGACAACAAACAGGGTTTTTCGTCATTACTTCATTGCACTTCTTCATACGGATTCTCCTTCAATTTGCCAGGATTAGGTCCTTAGCGTTATCGCAAATAGCCAATCAAAAACAGTACTAGTAAAACTACTACAACAGTGTATAACATTGGAAATCTCCTTTCTGGTATGTGTACACAGAGGCAGTCTGTCTGACCGCCCCTGATGGTTGCATGAAAGCACTAAACTAAACCATTCCCAGCACATTCAAGAGGACAAGAACAACCACGATGACAAGCAAAACGTGAACGACATTGCCCGAGCGCGGAATGCCAGAGAAGACATTCGGGCCAAAATATCCGAGCAGCCATAGGATGAGCAGAATTACGATGATCCAGGTAAGCATGGGAGTTCTCCTTTTTGAGCGATCTATTACTACAACTCAATCCTACAGCAAACGCTCCCCAGCCACATCCGTCGGCCAGGGTGTGTTGTTCTCCGCCACTTGGGGGAGACTGTCAGAAGCAAAATGAGCTGATTCTACGGAAGTAATGCTTCCTCTGGCGCAATAAAGGCAGCCGGGACACAAGTAAAGCCCAAGCCCATTGAATACGAGTCTTTCACTCCGTCCTGGCCCGGATTGAATTTGCCGGATGAGTCCAGCAGGTCCAGGTCGGGGGAGACTGCAATCATCAACACAGGATTGTTCTCAAGTTCCTGGGTGGTAATTAGCCCGTCTTTATCTGAGTCGAAGGCCTGCAGGAGCCGGGTGGTCGCAGTATTGCTTGTTGCGATAATTTGATTGAGTCCGTCAGCAATCGACGGAAGAAGCCTGTCGCGAAACTCTTCGTCAGTCACACCGCCACCCAGTTTGCCATCAACACATCCACCCGCACTGAAGTCGGCTTCGAGTCGTACTCCGATCAAATCCACCTCCACCTGCTGACCCAGCAAGAGCATGCGGATATGCGCCGCGCCCGGTCCGCCTACAAAGCGGCCGTTCGTCAGCGAACCAATGATCGGCGAGTTGGGAGGCGTTGCAGAATCGAGTGTGAATTTGTCAGAACCATCGAAGCTGGGTGCTCCCGCGGTCCTTTGTCCCAAATATATAGACCACGATACATTCGGGTCGTTCAAGAAGTCATCGGCCTGCACCATGTGCAGCAAGACCAGTTGCCCGGTATCCACTGCCTGATCAAGGGTTGGCTGCAATTCAAGGTTCGGGGCGGCAGAGGTCAACAAAGTGAGCAGTTCTCCAAACTTGTTATCAGAATTTTGTTGAGGATCGTTATCTACATTAAGTGCGAAAGTCTGTGTCTGTGCCCGCGTTGCAGGCAGCAAAAGTTTGTTGGTAACATATTGATATTGCACACCTGTAACAGGTATTACCACAGCAGTCGGCGTTGGGTGTATGGGCATCGGCGTCGCAGGCTGTAACGCGCTGCATGATGTCAGTATTAGCAATATCAAACCAGCATTTAGAACGAGAACATTTCTTATCTTCATGGTCGAACTCCTTTTAATTCATCAATCTTCAACTTATCATACACAGCAACACTCCCCGGTTACATCCATCGTCCAGGGAGTGTTGTTCTCCACCACTTGGGGGAGGACTAATAATGAGGATTTACACTGGCTGCAATTCAGCTTCTCAACCGCGGTGTCGTATTTCCTCTAAACAAAAATGTCAGGATAAATCCGGCAACAAAACCGCCGATGTGCGCCATGTAAGCCACACCGCCCGTATCCCCTGCACTGGTAATTGAACCGAAGCCGCTAAACAACTGCAAAACGATCCACAGCCCAATGACCATCAATGCCGGCACTTGAACAACTTGTTGGCCCTGTAATACTCTGATCCTGCCCTGTGGGAACATCAAAATGTAAGCACCAAGCACGCCAGCAATTGCCCCGGAAGCACCCAGATTCGGAATGTTTGACCCCATGCTGAACATCAATTGCGCAAACGTTGCCCCAAGCCCGCAGAGCAGGTAGAAGATCGTGAATTTCCCATGCCCGAAACGGTCTTCCACATTGTCACCAAAGATCCACAAGTAAAGCATGTTGCCACCCAGGTGCACCCACCCGGCATGCATGAACATGGAAGTAAAGAGTGTCAGAAAATCACCGGCAGGGTTGGCAAGGAATCGGCTGGGAACAAATGCCCACTTCACAATAAAAGCTTCACCGCCGCTCAACTCTACGAGGAAAAACAGGACGTTCAAAACGATCAACGCATAGGTGACCAGCGGAACCGTTCTACGAGAGGAATTATCATCGCCGATTGGGAACATGAGATTATCTCCTTGGTTACAACACGAATCTAATCGTAATAAGAACAACAATAATGACGGCTAGCATATAAATAAAACCACCTGTGTGCAGAATGCCGGGAAAAATTGAATTGCCGAAGAAACTGAGAAGCCATTGCCCGATCAGGATCAGAATAATGAGCTCGAGCAAGGAATTCTCCTTTTAAGAGGCAGAGGCAAAACCCAATAAATAGCACAGCACCCCAATGGGATGCTGTGCCGTTGAAAGTTGCTGCGGCTAGCGGTTGATTATGAACAATATACCGGCAATCAGCGCGCAGATTCCGGCAATGATGCTTAATGCTCCACCAAGGCCCACACCAAGAAGGCTCAGACCGGTGATTACGAGGAAGACTCCGAGCAAGATCCATTTCAAATTACCCATATTCATTTTATTTCTCCTTTGAGTTAATATTTGGCCTTACGCAAATAGCCACACTTTCAATCGTAGTGATGCTTACCCTTCAGGCAGGATGTTGCTTCGCCCAGCATGACGTTGCGTAAGGAGAGTAAATACCGAATGTAAAATTCCCGTCTGTAAAGATCATGACGCCTTATCGCATTGCCTTGATCTTTCAGGTTCACGAATGCCAGCGCTGATCGTTATCAGGCTAGGAGCTTTGGATTGTCCTTTTCCCGGCTTGTGCAGCTTCGGATACACGATCCAATTGTTCAACCACCAGTGCCTGGCCGTGTTGCAATAATTCTTCAGCCTTCTGGCGTCCTCCGATAGTGACTTTGTTCGCTTTTAAACGTACCTGCGCCAAAGTATCTTCCACCACCTCAGTTGTACGGTCACGCAATTCGATGCCTCTTTCCCTGATCTGCATTCTGGTCTCTTCTCCAGATTGCGGAGCCAGCAAGAGCATTGCCACAGCGCCAGCCAGTCCGCCGATCAACATCCCAAGCAAAACGCTCAGCATGTTATTCGTCGGGAGCTTATCTTCCTGATTCTCGTTGATCATATTCTTTTCTCCTTATTCATTTTATGATCTTTATGATGACCGCGGGCCACGGTTTATGTACTGTATTCGCAAATCCCACAGTATCTGACATACTTTTACCGGCTGTCCGGGCGGCCAAGATAAATGCCAGCATCCTCTTGTTCCTCTTCCGTCAACTGAATGAGACTTGCCAGCCAATGCAAGATGCCATCAAAAATCTTCAGGCTGATTAATAAGCCGCTCGGCTGCTGTTTGTCCGATTCTTGTGGGTGGATGGAATTATCCATTCAGGCATCCTTGAACTAACGATTGGTATGGCTCTCGCTGGTGCTGGTTTCAGTAACCGCCACCACTGGACCGCGCGGACGGTAAAAGATCAACCAGACCGTTCTTTCCACCGCCCATCCCATCAGGCCATAGATCAGCATTGCAAACATGGAAGAAAGCTCAAGCACCATGTTTCCAGCCGAGGGTGAATTGACCAATCCTTCAAAGGGGAACAGGAACAGGTAGGTAAACCCATAGATCAGGGCTACGATCGGGCTTTCGGGGTTGGCCCCGATCAACTTAAGGCCGATGCGAAGCGCGATCAAAGCTTCCAGGACTCCAAGCATGAGCCAGATCAATTGAGTCACCTTAAAGCTGAAGATGCGCTGCTCTCGTTCTGGTTCGTTTTGTGAGGTTCTAACTGCTGATACCCTATTTTCGTTTGACATTTTGACGCTTCTTTCCAAGCATGGGCCTGATTCAAAAAATAGGGCTCATCCTCGCTAACACAAATATGCTTCGTGTTAGCAGTAATTTTTACAGGCAGGGATGCGCGCATCCCTGCCTGTCCAATTCGTATGCTGATCGTTACATCAGCATCGCTGCCATTAGCCGCGGCGGACCGCTTTGACGATCCACAGCAAAATGACGGAACCGACCAGCGTTACCAGCATGGTCGGGATGGTAACGGCATCGTTGATCGTCCCAACTCCCAGCAGTGGGCTGATGAAATAACCAGCGATGAACGCGCCAACGATACCTACCACGATATCGATCAGCGTGCCTTGCTGTGAATTTGTGTGCATGATCCTGCTGGCAATATAGCCAACAATCGCACCGGCGATTAGGTATATGATGAGGTTCATTTTTTACTTCTCCTTTTTGGATATTACAAATACACGGTTGTCCGTGTTTCATTGCGACGCTGCTTTGATTATTTAACAGCGGTGGGTTGAGTCTTTGTTTTCAGGCCGTCTTCAAATTCCGTGACGCGCTTTTCGATCTCATCGGCTGCTTTTTCACGGGAATAGCCATATTTTTCCTGAAGAATGCCGGCAAGGGCTTCGAACTTGCCTGCGGCTCGGTCCAGGTCATCATCGGTGAGTTTGCCCCACCATGCTTTTGCCTCGCCCCGCATTTGTTTCCATTTGCCTTCAAGTATGTCTTTGTTCATAGTTAGATCCTCCAGATCATTTGAAAAAACTGTCCCAGGTTGCACCAGCGCTCAAGACAGTTTTGAGTGCGCCGGTTTTCAAGACTCTCAATCAACTTGGCGGTATGAGAGTATTAACGCTTGCGGCAACGGCACGTAATCGTTCAGCCACACGCTCGGGCGTTTCGCCTTTACTGATAAATGCATCGGCGCCGGCAGAAAGCGCAGCTTGTTGACGCGCATCCAAATGGCTGATGAGGATAATGACCAGCGCAGCCGGGCAGGCTTTGCGGAGTTCACCCAGCGCATCAGTAGGCGAGCTGGTGGGGAGCAAGTCCCAATCAATCAGCAACATATCTATGCGATTGATTGGCGCTTGCGCCAGGGTAGTTGCCCAGTCGGCAGCTTCGCCAACTACATCCATTTTCAGGTCCAGCAGCACCAGGCGCAGAGCGGAACGTTCATCAGGTATTGCATCGGCTATATATACGCGGGTCATAGTACCCTCATCCTACAGCGAACACTCCCCATATGCATCCTGCATATGGGGAGTGTTCTTCTCCGCCACTTGGGGGAGGGTTATTGCAGGAATGGCAAGGCTCTGATGGTGGTGCAAAACGCCGATGTCGATTCCATCGCCCAGCAATTGAAATAAATGTAGACCAGCAGCGCAATGACCACGATCACCAGGAACCCGGCCACATTGCGAAATAACTTGGAAATCGCCAGCAAAATGATAGCGCCTCCCAGCGATACCAAGAGAGCGGGGATGCTAAAGTTACCTTCGTTGATCGTTTCGACGTTGAACAGAGGGCTCAGGAAGTAGCCTCCCACGAACGCACCCACGATGCCCACGATAATATCGGCGATCAGACCTTGCCGACTGTTGGTCTTCATGATGAGGCTGGCCACCCAGCCGATCACTGCCCCGACTATGATCCATATAATGAAGTCAATCATATTCTTCTCCTGGATAGAAAGTATGGCTGCCTGAATGGAAGATGTCCCAATCAGTCGTCAATAATAAATGTGACCTTCAACCGAACCCGGTATTCCGTGATATGCCCCTTATCATCCAGCTTGATCTGCTGACCATCAACCCAAGCAGACTTAAGATTGCGGAGCGTCTTTTGAGCGCGCGCAACGCCGACTTTCACTGCATCATCAAAACTGGTCGGGGAAGATACAATGATTTCACTTACTTTTGCAACTGACATGGCATAATTCCTTTTGTTTCTATGATTACGGTGATCTTATGAGTTGAAGAGAAAATATGCTCCAACAGCCATCAACGGCAGGAGCAGCATAAACAACTTCGGGAGGCACCCGTCTTTTGATTTCTTGCCGCCACCCAACTTCCCAATGTTGTCGAACGCACTGTCGCTGCTGCCAGCCGATTTTCCAACGTCGCCGAACGCATTACCATGGCCGGGACTCGGTCTGCTTTCATGATTCTTCTTTGGTTGACCGCCCGCACTATCAGGCCGCGCTCCAGGACCTGAATTCTGAGTGCGGTCTTTCTTTGGAGAATGCTCCTTATTTGACTTGTTTGCCATACCGGAATTTGATTTTTTTGGCATTGTTTGCTCCTTATTCTTATTCTTTATCATTATAGAATGAACACTCCCCAGCTGCATCCATCGGCTGGGGAGTGTTCGTCTCCGCCATTTGGGGGAGGTGTCAAATTTTGTTTGATCGTTGTTTAACTCTTCTATTTCTCTTATACGGCCATTGCTTCCGTTCCGAGGAGTTCCTCGAACAGCGACCGATAATGGATCATGGCCTGTCTTAGATCTTCAGTACCTGCGTGGTGATTTTCATTTCTGACTGCGATCTCTCGAGCGGCGCGATAGTTACTCACCAGAGCAGGATAATTGACCGAAATATCTGCCGCCCGCTGCTCAAAATCAGATACCGGATAGCCGCGAAGCTGCATCACTTCCATGATCAGGCCGTCGGCATCCACCACTGCCTGGCGCGGTTCGTCGACAAATTTGGATTGAACCGCTGCCCAATCCGCCAGATAACGCTCATGCTCGCTAATCGAAAGCGGGCGAATATTAAAAGTCTTAACATGCTTCTGCCGTTCATCCAGCTCCGTATGGGCTTTCTTCTCATCACCCAGGGCTTGAACAGTGTGATCATACTCGGCGCCAAATTGATCATGCAACTTCTCAGAACGTTTGCGGCGGGCAAAATTCGGCGCCATTATGACGCCCATGACCACCAATACCAGCACAACGGCGATAATAATATATGTACTATTCATGGAAATACTCCTTCTTTTTTTCCTTGCAGGGGATTTCAGGTCGTTCTATTCACTTACTATTACTCAACTTAAGCCACGTGATTCTCCCGAAATATTTCGGGAGGAAATCACGCTGATTGTGTGCAGTCACTTTCTTCTTTCATTATAGGGTAACCTCTTCCCAGCCGCATCCATCAGCCGGAGAGTGTTCGCCTCCGCCAGTTGGGGGAGGCGAACGTTGAAGTTTCACCTTCGTACTGCAGAGTTTCACTACGGTGCAGGAACTACAGTGAACGCATCCACCAGCACCGCCGATGAAGTATCTGGGTTTGTCACGCGCACATCCCAGACCTGTGCGCCGGATGAGCCATCATTTCTGGCAGTTACCGTAACCTGGATCGTATCAGATCCAACTACTTGTACAGAAACCACCTCTTGAGGAAGCCCGAGGCCGCCTTCAAAGGTCACAACCGCACCACTCTGAAAACCAGAGCCGTCAATTGTCAGGACCACTGTCGTATTGGCCGTCACGGGGGTATTTGGGGTCACGCTTTCTATCGTCACCTGCGCTGATACAGTAGCTGTGCCGGAGGGAACCGGTGTACTTGGCGTAAGTGTTGATGTAATAGTTGGCGATGCTGTGAGTGGTGTCGGCGACACGGGCAGAGTAGATGTTGCAGAAGGTGTAGCTGTCAGCGTCGCAGGTGTTGCAGTGTTTAGAGGCGTGGCTGAAGCGATGGGCGTCGGTGTCGGTGTCGGGAATATCGGAGCTCCAAATTCCCTCCATCCGAGGTCAGGCGCAGCGCCTATAAATCCTGTGATCGGGCTGGGCGGAACAGGCTCCCCATTGGTTGCAACATATTGTGTGATGCCTTTGTCGATGGCCGGGGATGTAGACTGGAGCACCAGGCCGCTAAAATCATCATCCACTGTTTCCCACGCTCCATCTGGACCTGGGTTTGGCGCGGCCACGAAAAGCGGATCCAACCCTGTCAGGATGCCCGCACCCATCGTGCTCTGGTCTGAGTCGAGGCGGTTATTATGGAACAATGTATAGGCCACTACTGAGTTGGCTCCCGCCGGACCCTGTACTCTCCACACTCCGATGTTTGCCGAATTGACAATGATATTGTTGAACGCCACCAGGTTGTCTCCGCCGGAGATGCCGTAATCGTTTCCATAGAACGTATTGTTAAAGACTCGGATGGCTTCAATCACATCTGCACCGGAATAGTCTTCCACTGTGTTCGCGTTGGGCATAAGGCCAAGGCCTGCCTTTTTGTTATTGGCGATCAGGTTGCCCATGATCACGATGCGGCGATTGGTATCCTGAGGATCGTTTGCGTAGTCCAGCACCTGAATACCATCCTCCTTGTTTCCGAGGATCATATTGTTCCAAATATTAATCTCTATCAGGACAGGCGGGATATTAGTGTTTTGCAAACTGATCTCGACCCCAGCTTCACCGCTATACATAATGCGGTTATTCTCGATCAAAATAGGCCGGTCAACGTCAACCAGGCGGATGGCATTGCCGCTTGCGTTGAAATATATATTGTTACGATTGAATCCACCTCCACCTTTTTGGTAGGAGACGAGGCTGGTGGCCGAGTGGAGAAAATTATATTCAGCAATGAACTCGGATGAGGCTTGAATACCCTCCACGCTATTTCGGATGACAAAGCCACGAATGGCAGGCATCTGGGTCAAATCAGGAGGGATGAGGATGGTTGTTGCTCCGCCTCCGCCATCAATGATCGTTTGATTGTTGGCGGGGTTGATCGGGTCGAAGGTTTCAGCCACCAGTGTTACCGGCTTATTAAGGGTCAGGTTTTCGTTATACACACCGGCGCTCACCAGGATAATTTGACCGGGATTCGCGGCGTCTATGGCAGCCTGGATCGTCGCGTAATCACCCGGTACCCTTATCAGGTCAACTGCGTTATTTCTATTGATGCTTAGAAAAACAAGGGCACCAATTAAGAGCGCCACGGCGGCGATGATTATCACGATTATGGCCACAGCAGTGGTCGAGTTAAAGGGGCGTCTGGAAATTTCGTCTGGTTCTTCACGCATATTCATTTTGTATCTCCGAAGTTAAGTTCATGCAGAATGTTTTCCGAATCACAATAGTGGAATGCACGGATGGGACGGCAATACATTATTTACTCTTCATTCTAAAGGGCTCACTGGCTGACCACATCCATCGGCTGGACAGTTTTTGTCTCCGCCAGTTGGGGGAGGTATTTCGCAGTAATCGTCCCAATGGCCCTTAAAACAAACTCACCCCGAAAAAATTAATTCGAGGTGAGTTTGTTATTAGTTGGATTCAGATCAAGCACACAGCTAAGGTGCAGTTGTTGGGCAACCACCGGCTGGCGCAGGGATGATATCGCCTTCATGTTTATCGTGACCGTTCAAGCCATTAACGCTGATCGTGATCATGACATAAGGATTCTTTTTGCTGGAAGTGGCATGGCAGATAGTGATCTTCCCATTGCTGGTTTCCACTGGGCTTTCAGGGCAGCCTTCCTCCTCTGAAATCGGGAAGACATCGCCTTCGTGCAGGCCGTGGCCATCCAGTCCATTCACACTCACAGAAACCGCTTCATACGGAGTCGTCGCATCGCCAGTGGCATGACAGACCGTGACATTGCCATCAGTGACCACCTGCAAAGTTGATGGGCATCCGGTTAATGGAACCGGGGCGAAGTCATTCGGATTAGCAGCAAGGTGCCCATTCAATAATTCAACGGTGTCAAAAACCAGCGGTTCGTACGGGGTCACCGCGTCGCCGGTGGCATGGCAAACGGTGAGTACCTCATCGCTGACTGTCACGGTTGTTGGGCAACCGTCTTCCGGCACCGGGATGATATCGCCTTCATGCCCGCCGTGACCATTCAAACCGTTAACGCTGACAGTGATCTCTTCATAAGGGTTGGTTTCACTGCCCGTGGCATGGCAAATGGCGACATTGCCATCAACGACCTCGACCAGGCTTGTAGGGCAACCACCCTCTGGAACCGGGAAAATGTCGTTGGGGTGTCCAAGGTGCTCCTCCACCAATTCCGTGGTGTTGACAGTAACTTCTTCATACGGGTTCGCGGCGTCGCCGGTCGCATGGCAGGCGTTGGCCGAGAGGCCAGAGCCGCAAGCGGCCAGCAGCGTAAGTGCCAGGATCTGAATAACCGCCACGAGTCTAACCGTTGTATTACCTAACTTCTTATTCATCATCATACTCCTTCAAGATGGTTGGGGATTTATGTAAACAAGTATCAATCTCTGGGATGAACCAGAGATTGAACTCATCGTACAGCGAACCCTCCTCAACCGCATCCGTCAGCCGGGGAAGATTCATATCCACCACTTGGGGGAGATTTGGAATATCAGGAAACGATGTGATAACGCAAGGCAAGCGTTACCGCTTCGGTGCGGCTGGCAACACCCAACTTGGACAGGATATTACTGACATGAGATTTTATAGTGGATGGACTAACGGTCAACCTTGCGGCGATCTGTGTATTGTTCAACCCTTCGATCATCAAGGCTAGAACTTCGCGTTCGCGCTCCGTCAGATCCAAGCCGGGAGGCGGCGGCAGATTAGCAGTCTCAACTAGTGACTGGGCAGCTTCAGGGGAGAGCGTGGCGCGGCCGGCATTTGCAGAGCGGATGGCGCGAACCAGTTCATCGGCTGAAACATCCTTGAGTAAGTATCCGATCGCCCCGGCTTCCAGGGCATTCTTGATAAGCTCCCCTTCTTTAAAACTGGTTAACGCAATGACCTGTACTTGAGGGAATTGCTGGCGGATGACGCGTGTGGCAGTTGCCCCATCCATATCCGGCATGACCATATCCATGAGCACCACATCCGGCAGGGTCTCACCGCACAGTTGAATCGCGGCTGACCCATTTTCGGCTTCGCCAACCAGTTCCAGATCATCGAAGACTTTCAAAAATGTTGCCAGCCCTCTACGCACCATGGTGTGGTCATCGACCAGCATGATGCGAATCGGTTCGGATGGCGATGAGGACGGGGGCGTTTTCATAGGGTCACCTTATTTCCAGTTTCTGTCCAGCGGAGGGCAAGCTCAGTACCCTGACCGGGTTGGCTTGTAATTGACAGCACTGCATCTGCGGCTTCGGCGCGTTCGCGCATCATGTCCAGGCCATAGTGGCCTGAAAAGGTTTTGTTGGGGTCAAAGCCCCGGCCATCATCGCGCACGCGCAATTCGATCACAGCTCCATTCTGACTTAGATCAATCTCAACCAGGCTGGCTTTGGCATGTTTGGCAATGTTATTGAGCGCTTCCTGACATATGCGATAGAAGGCTACCTGTACCTGAGCGGGAAGGACGCACTCCCCCTTTACGGTGACAGAGGCCGAGAGATTGGTACGGCCCGAGAGTGCATTCCCTAATTGACGCAACAGGTCGCCCAGATCTGAATCGGTCAATGTGGAGGGACGCAGTTCAGCCAGAAGTGCGCGCATCTCAGCCAGTGCGCCGCGCGTCAGGCGACGCAGGTCTTCGAGCGAGCGGCGTGCCTCGGCTTGATCCCGTTCCCATAAGCGCGGCAGGACTTCAGCGATCAGACCCGCGGAAAAAAGGGATTGGTTTACGGCATCGTGCAGGTTACGCGCCAGACGTTGTCGTTCTTCCAATACGGCGAGCGCCTGGGCCTGCCCATATAGTTCTGCATTGATCATGGTGATCGCAGCCTGGTTGGCTACACTAAGAGCCAGGTCGGCGTGATGAGGCGTAAAATAATTCCGCCTCTCATGCGCCACGCCTATGCCGCCGATAATGCGGCCTTTCACTGCCAGCGGCACCCACATCCATGACTGCATCCCTTCGATCAAGACAGCAGCCCCATCATCCAAAAGCGAGTGCAGGAATTTCGCCGCTGGATCATCGCTCCAGATATCGGCGATGCGAATCGGTTGATGTCCATTGAATAACGAAACCAGAACTTCAGGAGCATTCAACTGAATACGAATAGGTGTGGATTGCTCTAATTGCGGCGCTCCGCGCATCGCCAGGGCCATCAGTGAAGAGTCTCCTAATGCGAATAGTCCGCCATGTGTGTACTTGATGATCTTTCGTAATTGATCGAGAATCAACCCCGGTTGAAGCTCCAGTGTGGATGCCAGGGTATGTGATATCTCCAGCAATGTGGCTTGTTCGTGAGTACGGGTTTCCGCACGCTGGCTAAGGTTCTGTTCCGCTTTGATCCGTTCGCTGACATCACGAACTATTCCCAGCAAACATGACCGTCCTTGATGCGTGAGGGCCGTCCCGCGCCATGCCGCATAAAAAGTTGAGTCATCCCTGCGTATGTGGAGTGCCCTCGTATCGAACGCGCCATCCGATTGGAAGGCGCGAACATACGCACTGAAAACCTGCTGGCTGTCGGAGTGTATAAATGTTGTCAACGGCAATCCGATGAATTCCTCCCGTGTGCAGCCGTGCATGACGCAGGCTGCAGGGTTTGCCTCCACCACCAGACCGCTTTCCAAATCCGTAATAATCACCCCATCAATGGTGGCATCGAAAATGTTTCGATACTCCAAATCGCCTTCTTCAGACGGTGATTGGTATGGGTCCTTGCTTTTTGACTTGATCGGTTCCGCCATATAAGACCAGCTTCTTTCCGCTTTATTCGTCGATGAACCTTCATTGACGCAATATTAATTCTACTTCAATACGCAAATAAATGCCGCCGTATGGAAATTTCAGAGATTCTTATTATCAGCGAGACGACTAACTCTTTTGAAATCGATAAATCCCCGCTCCACGTTTGTATCGATCAACTGCACGCGGACGCGCTCCCCCACATCCAATCCCTCGAATCCATTTACCAGCTTACCCTCAATGGGAATGGTGAGCAGGCGGACCCAGGTCCCTTTTGGGGAAGCGCCCGTGACAATCGAATCAAACTGTTCTCCGATCCTGGATTCAAGCAAGAGCGCAGCAGCAGATTTTTCAACCTGTCGTTCCACTTTGTTAGCTGCGTCTTCGGCTTTTGTGCAATGAGCCGCAAGGAGGTCCAGTTCTTCTTTGCTGTAGGGAGCTGGCTTGCCTTCCAGGGCGGCTTTCAGTAAACGCTGGGTGATCAGATCGGGATAGCGGCGATTCGGAGCGGTTGAGTGAGAATAGTCTTTGACCGCAAGGCCAAAATGCCCGGACTCATTTCCTTCCGGTAGTTCAGCTATGTATTCGCCAGAACCCAAAAGCTTGATGACAGCCAACGACAGGTCGGGGAATCGAAGCGGGTCTGCAGCCTTTTCCCTGACCAGAAACTCATCCAAAGCTTTTGCATCCGGGATTTCCGGGAGTTGAAACTTATGTTCGCGGGCGATTTCGACAATACGATCCCATCTTTTTGGAACGCGGACCACCCGCCGAAGGGATGGGAATTTGACTGCCGAAAGATAGCGGGCGGTCACGCCGTTCGCAGCGATCATGAAATCTTCAATGATCTGCTTGGCACGGTTTTTTTCTTCTCTTTCAAGATCGCGAATTTCATCATTATTCTTGAAAACCGGTTTGGCCTCAATCGTTTCCAGACGAAGGGCTCCGTGAACATGGCGAAGTCTCTTCATACTTTGAGCGGCTTGATCCTGAACGCGCAGGTTTTCATCCAGTTCGTTGACAGAGGCGAGAGCTTCAGGCATGGCTCCATTCCCATCCAACCAGGCCGCAATACTGTTATAGGCGAGCTTGGCATGATTGCGGACATATGCCCTGTAAATTTCTGAATCGAGAATAGTTCCATCCGCGTCAACTGTTATTTCAACCACCAGGGCCAGACGTTCCTGATCAAAATTCAGCGAGGTAAGGTCTGTTGAAAGTTTTTCAGGAATCATGGGAAATATTCTGGCAGCGGTATACACCGAGGTGGTATTGTGACGGGCATGTTCATCGATGGCGGAGCCTTCTTTAACGAACGCGTCCACATCTGCGATGGCGATTTTGATCCTGGCTTTGCCGTCAGGCATAGCATCGGCAACGGTCAACTGATCGAGATCACGCGAGTCATCGTTATCGATGGATGCCCACAAAAGATTTCGCATGTCACGAATACCCGGGAAACTCTCGGCGGGCTCATCCTTTATGGCTTGAGGTGTGTGGAGCTTCCCAAGCTCGGCGAGTGCTTCAGCGGAAAAATCAGGGAGCAAGCCTCGTTCGATCATTGCCCTGGATGCAATACCCTGCAAAAGAGTACGATGATGTTTTTCATGTTTATTCATAGAATGTTATTCCCGCGAGCAAAGCTTATACGCGAAAATTAAACCAGCCTTTATATTCCATTAACTCACCTTACGCAGTGTCATTCTGAGCGAAGCGAAGAATCTCTGATTCGGGAGTAGAGACCCTCACCGCACTGCATCCGCAACGCGGTGCATGTGTCGCTCCGCTCAGGGAATCACGGCTAAGTGCGTAAGGTGAATTAATAACTATCTTGACTATGAGTGAGACTATTTACTTCCCATTGGGTCGCGAAATTTCCTTCACCACTTCGGCAGTTTCTTCAGGTTGATTAACGCGGGTTGCCACATCTGCCTGGGCAATGATCCCAAGGATCTTGTTATCGCTATCCACAATGGGGATACGCCGCAGTTGATGCTCGGCCATCGCATCCAACGCCTTTTGCACATTATCCTCAGCGTGGCAGGTCACTACATCACGCGTCATCACAACCTCCACTTTTGTGGATTTGGCATCCAGCTTTTCGGCTACGGCCTTTAAAGTTATATCGCGATCAGTCACGATACCGACCAGCCTTTTGGTCTGCTCGTTTTCGATCACAGGTATCGAACCGATATTCTCGCTTTGCATCAATTTTGCCGCGGTTATGACCATGTCAGTTGGCAGGCAGCAAACCGGGTCTTTCGTCATGATCTCATTACACTTTTTCATAGGATTCTCCTTCAAAGCCATGATCTTAAAATTTTGGGCTTATCACGAACACAGCTTTGCACAGTATCGCAAAATTTACTAAACTAAGGTTGTACTATTATTCGCAGTTTCAATTGAAACATTTACTTATTGATGAAACAGGCGATAGAGCTACAACACAGTATTCAAAATTGAATGTCCTTTTTTATATCAGTATGAAGAATCGGCCTCTATCTGGCCGATTCTTACTTTCACTACAGCGTTGATCCAATTATTTTTGGGTTTGCTGTTTGTTCATTGACTACGATTGTTCATCAAGGCCATTCCACCGACTATGACTGCAATGGTAAGTATGACCAGCAATCCAACAATCATGATCGTTGAAATCGGCGGGCCGCCGGTAACAGGGATGGTGCTTGAAGGTGTGGAAGTTACCACTGCAACAGTCACAACCGGCAGGGTTACCTGTAATTTCGCCGTGTTTTCAGAAGCAGGGCTCACATTCATTGGCACCAAGGCAACCAGGGCCATGGTGGAGAGGACGAGCGCAAACAAAAAGATACGTTTTAACATTGGAATCTCCTTTTCTAAAGTTCTCGCGAAAGTTCATTTCGCCGTCAAGGTTACAAATAAGAAGAGTTTTTATACTCAGGGGTTTAGATCAATCCCAATAATCTCAGAATGATAAGAATGAGCACGATCACAAGCAAGGTATGGATGGCATTGCCCGAGCGCCGGAACGGAACCGGGCCAAAATAACCGAGCAGCCACAAGATGAGCAAAATTATGATGATCCAGGTAAGCATGATTTTCTCCTTTTTTGAGTGACTTGGTCTTGCAACTTAATCCTACAATCAACACTCCCCGGCCACATCCACCGGCTGGGGAGTGTTGATCTCCGCCGTTTGGGGGAGATGCAATCAGAAGCGCAGTGCCAACTTATAGTGTTCATCATAGTTTCTGGAATCCATGACTGATCCATGGCAACGCTTAACCTGTCAGCCGCATTCCGCTGCTTCCTCTAAACACAGAGGTCAGCACCAAGCCTGCGACAAAGCCACCGATATGCGCCATGTAAGCCACGCCACCTGTATCTCCGGCTGTGGTGATCGAACCGAGGCCGCTGAATAACTGCAGAACGATCCAAAGCCCGATGACCATTAATGCAGGCATTTGGATAACTCGTTGACCTTGTAGCACGCGCACCCTTCCCTGTGGAAACATCACGATGTAAGCACCGAGCACTCCGGCTATCGCGCCTGATGCCCCTAAATTGGGAATGCTCGACCCGAGACTAAATGCGAATTGTGCAAAAGTTGCCGCAAGCCCGCAGAGTAGGTAGAAGACTATGAATTTTTGGTGACCGAAACGGTCTTCCACATTATCACCAAAGATCCACAAGTAAAGCATGTTGCCTCCCAAATGCAGCCACCCGGCATGCATGAACATGGAAGTGAAGAGGGTCAGAAATTCACCGGAAGGGTCGGCCTGAAAGCGGCTTGGAACGAAGGCCCACTTGACAATAAAAGCCTCGCCGCTGTTCAGCTCTACCAGGAAGAACAATACGTTCAAAACGATCAACGTATATGTGACCAGTGGGGTCGTTCTGCGCATTGTATTATCATCACCGATTGGAAACATGGGTTTTCTCCTTTTTATATTGACTGGGTTTTCAATGAACAGGTGATCAGGATATTAAGCATTAACCAACTGAGGAAACCGAGCAGTCATCGCAGGGTTATGCCAGCATGAACAATGCAAGCAGGAAAATATCTTCTTGCATGACTCTGGTATCACCCTATCGGTTTTGGGATGGCAGTTTTCTGCTGCGGCTTTAAAGGCTTTAAAGATTCGCGGCTATCGGTTGATTATGAACAGGATGCCCGCGATCAGCGCGCAGATACCCGCAATGAGGCTTAATACTCCACCAAGGCCTACGCCGAGAAGGCCCAGGCCGGTGATGACCAAAAAGATACCGAGCAAAATCCATTTTAGACCACGCATTTTATTTCTCCTTTGGGTTAATATTGAATTGAATAGTCATCAACAAAGATCGCGGGGAATCCTTGATCTTTCAAGTTTTTTGCTGCGTTGATGCATGTCATTTAACGGGTTCAAGAACCTTTGATTGCCTTTTTTCCAGCTTGTGCGGCTTCGGCTACACGGTCCAATTGTTCAACCGCCAGTTCCTGGCCTTGTTGTTTTAATTCGTTGATCTTCTCGCGCCCGCCAGTCGTGATTTTGTCTATGTTCGAGCGCACTTGAGCCATGGTTTCTTCCACCTTTTCGGTGGTACGGTCACGCAATTCCATGCCTTTTTCCTTGATTTGCCTTCTGGTCTCTTTTCCAGATTGGGGCGCGAGCAAGAGCACTGTTACAGCGCCCGCCAGGCCGCCAATTAGAAATCCAGATAAAACACCTGCAACATTCTTGTCGTGTTTGGGTTTTTGATTCTCATTAATCATGATGGTTTCTCCTTATCATTCGAGTGGGAGGAGTAATTGTTGGATTATCCTGATATTGGATACGTTGGGTTTATCGGTTGGTGTGATGCTCGTCGGTCCTGGTTTCGGTAACGCTGACCACCGGGCCGCGCGGGCGGTAAAAGATGACCCAAACGGTTCTTTCAATCGCCCATGCGATCAAGCCATAGATCACCATTGCAAACAACGAGGAAAGTTCCAGCACCATACCGCCGGCGGCCGGTGTTGCGGTCATCCCTGCAAAGGGGAACAGGAACAAGTCTGTAAACCCATAGATCAACGCAACGATCAGGCTACCCGGATTGGCAGCAATCAGTTTCAGCAGGATGCGGAGCGCAATCAGGACCTCCAGGATTCCGAACAACAGCCAGACCAGTTGGGTGAGCTTAAAAGTGAATATACGCTGCTCCCGACCCGGTTCGGTTTGTAACGATCTAACCTCTGATACTCTATTTTCGTTTGGCATTCTTACCTTCTCTTTCTTTCTGAGCACGGCTTGATTCATTATTATGATCAGCCTTTGACGGATAGCCATTTTCAGGCATTCTCGCTCTCGCTCCAAGCGACAGCGAAGAGGCTTTGAGGAAGTTTCATGGAGAATCTTCGCTGCGCTCGGAATGATAATGGCGTAGGGTGAATCGCCAGGTAAGCGGATCACCTCGCCTGTTCGCTTGACCGGAAGCTAATGCCGGGCACAGCCGCCAGTGTTGTTATCCGCGGTTGACTGCGCGGACGATCCAAAGCAAAAGCATGGCACCGGCTATAGATACCAGCATGGTAGGGAAGGTAATCGCATCATTGATGGTTCCGATACCCAGCAGAGGAGTGATGAAGACTCCTGCCAGGATTGAGCCAACGATACCTACGACGATGTCGAGCAAGGTGCCCTGTTGCCAATCCGTATGCATGATGATGCTGGCCACCCAACCTACGATCGCTCCAGCAATGAGATATATGATGATGTTCATTTTTTTCTCCTTTTTAGATATATCAACTACACGGTCAACAATCTTTGGCTGATGACCAATGCCCCTCTTGGAAGAGGGGACTGGTAACCTCCACTTATCGAGTGGGGGTAGGTTCAGTCTTCTTTTTCATATTGGCTTCATACTCAGTCACGCGCTTGTCGATCTCATCGGCGGCGCGCTGGCGGGTATAGCCATACTTTTCCTGAAGCAAGCCGACAAGGACTTCGAACTTGCCAGCGGCGCGGTCCAGGTCATCGTCAGTGAGTTTGCCCCACCAGGCTCTGGCCTCGCCTCGCATTTGTTTCCATTTGCCTTCCAATATGTCTTTATTCATGGGATCCTCCAGATCATTTAAAAGCTGTCCCTGTTTACGCCGGCGCTCGGGGCAGCATTGGTGCGCCGGATTTCCAAACTCTCATTCAGCCCGTGCGATGTTATCGAAGCGAACTTTTTGGGCCACTGCACGTAAGCGTTCAGCCACATGCTCAGGCGTTTCGCCTTTGCTGATAAATGCATCGGCGCCGGCGGAGCGTGCGGCTTGCTGACGGGCATCCAGATGGCTGATGAGGATGATGACCAGCGTCCCCGCGCAAGCCTTTCGGAGTGCATCCAAAGCAGGCGGGTCGGGGAGCAAATCCCATTCCACCAATAACATATCTGCATGGCTGGCTGGCAGTTGTACGAAGGTGGTGGGCCAATCAGCGGCCTGCCCAACTACATCCATTTTTAAATCTCGCAGCACAAGGCGAAATGCAGAAAGTTCTTCGGGTTTGGAATCAGCTACGTATACGCGAGTCATATATTTATCCTACGATACAAACTACCCAGACGCATCCTGCGTCTGGGTAGTTTTCTTCTCCATCACCTGGGGGATCATTCGTGAGAAATATCTGAAAAATATAAATCGCTCCTTCCGCCGTCCACAGGATGCTACGCAAAGGATGGCGGCTTTAGCCTTTGTGGAGTCGCGAGGCTTGGAGGGTTAAGCAATAATGTGATTGCGCAGCGCGAGGGCAACGGCTTCGGTGCGGCTGGCAACACCCAGTTTGGACAAAATATTACTGACGTGTGATTTGACAGTGGATTGACTTACGATCAATTTGGCGGCGATCTGGGTATTGTTCAATCCATCGATCATCAGGGTTAGGACTTCACGCTCACGCTGCGTCAGTCCGCTGCCAGCCGAGGGTGGTTTATTATTTGTCTCGACCAAAGCCTGGGCAGCTTCGGGCGAGAGAGTGGGGCGGCCGGAGCGCGCGGCGCGGATGGCTCGCGCAAGTTCATCCGCAGTGACATCTTTGAGTAGATAGCCAATTGCGCCGGCTTCCAACGCGTTTTTGACCAGGTCTCCCTCTTTGAAACTGGTGAGCGCGATCACCTGAACCTGTGGATGTTTTTGCGAAATGGTGTGCGTGGCTGTAGCTCCATCTATCATCGGCAAAACCATATCCATCAGTATTACGTCCGGCAGTATCTCAGCACAGAGTTGGATGGCATCTTCGCCGCTGCCGGCTTCACCGACCAGTTGCAGGTCATCAAAAACTTTTAAAAATGTAGCCAATCCCTGACGGACCATGATGTGGTCGTCAACAACCATGACACGAATGGGGTGGGATGAGGGGTTTGTCATAAGGTTCTCCGGGCGGTTCTGATGGTTACCAAAAATGACCTGCGAATTAAGGAGCAATCCAGCGGATCGTCAATTCAGTGCCGTCACCAGGCTGGCTTTGGATCGACAATAGTGCTCCTGCGGCTTCAGCTCGTTCGCGCATCATGCCCAAGCCGTAGTGGCCTGAGAATTTTTGTGCAGGGTCAAAGCCCTGGCCGTCATCACGGATGCGCAATTCGACCAGGCTGCCTTCCTGCTTTAGGTTTATCTCAACCCGGCTGGCTTTGGCATGTTTGGCGATGTTATAAAGCGCCTCCTGACACACACGGTAGAAGGCAATTTGCACTTCAGAGGGGAGAATAAACTCGCCTTTCACAGTAACAGCAACCGGGAGGTTGGTACGTCCTGAGTGCGCATTTCCCAATAGGTTTAACAAGTCACCCAGATCTGAATCAGTCAGCGTTGAAGGCCGTAGTTCAGCCAGCAGGGCACGCATCTCGGCCTGTGCGCCACGAGTTAAGCGGCGTAGGTCTTCGAGTGACTGCCTTGCATCCTGCTGATCCTGTTCCCACAAACGCGGCAGGACTTCGGCAATCAGGCCCGCAGAAAAGAGTGATTGATTGACGGCATCATGCAGGTTGCGCGCCAAACGCTGGCGTTCTTCTAATATCGCAATCGCCTGTGCATGCCCAAATAATTCCGCATTGATCATGGTGATCGCGGCCTTATTGGCTACACTAAGGGCCAGCTCGGCATGGTGAGTTGTGAAGTAGTCTTTCGTGTTGTGAGTGAAGCCTACGCCGCCGATGATGCGGCCTCTCACGGCCAGCGGCGCCCACATCCACGACTGCATTCCTTCGAGTAATGCAGCAGCTTCATTGTCAAAGAGTGAGCGAAGAAATTGCGCCTGCGGATCGTCGCTCCATATATCGGCTATGCGGATTGGCTGGTGTCCATTGAGAAGCATGGCCAGGGTTTCTTCCGGGGTATTCAAACTAATACGGATAGGTTGGGAATTTTCCAGTTGTGGTGCCCCGCACATCGCCAGTGTGACCAATGTAGAATCCTGCAATCCGAAAAGTGCGCCATTTGAAAACTCAATGATTTTTCGCAATTGGTCAAGGATCAGGCCCGGCTGGAGTTTCAGTGTGGATGCCAGGGTATACGAGATATCCAATAAGGTGGCTTGCTCATACGCAAGAGTTTCCACGCGCTGGCTTAGATCCTGTTCTGTCCTGATGCGTTGGCTGACATCGTGAACGATACCCAACAAGCATGGCCGCCCTTGATATGCAAATACTGTCCCGTGCCATTCTGCATAAAATATTGAACCGTCACGGCGTATGTGTTGGGTCCGTATTTCGAAAGCGCCCGCTTGAAATGCCTGGATGTATTCATTAAATTCAAGTTGGCTATCGGGGTGAATGAATGCTGTCAGATGGAGGCCGATGAATTCTTCACGTGTGTAAGCGTGCATATTGCAGGCCGCGGGATTCGCATCAACTACGAGATCCTTTTCCAAATCAATGACAATCAGCCCGTCATTGGCAGCATTGAAAATGCTTCGATACTGTCCATCTTCAGCCGCCAAGCCCTTCAGGTCCTGCGCAAGATGGGCGACTTTTTCCTGCTGATCCAGTTGATCCTGCCGCATAAGAGACCATCCTTTCGCTTTATTTACCGCTAAGCCTTCAATTCATTATATGTACAATACTGCCACAGACTATTATTATTAGATTAAGATTTCTCCACTGTATCCGTCACACCTGCACTGGCATGCGGCGCAAGTGTTGCGAGCCGCCGCTTTTGCTCTTTGGCGGCGAAGCAATTAAGCACTTGCATAAATATCTGTAGGGCGGGTTTGTAACCCGCCAAAACTTATGCTTCAAAAGAGCGTCAGGCTGCAAGCCTGACCTACACGTGACTTTTGCAAGAGGTCTAATCTCAAAATTATGGGGGGGGGGGGATTGCCACCGCATTGGCGCGCGGCGCAGGTGTCGGGCAAGAGCACACCTGCCCTGGCGGGCGGTGCATCGGGCTTCTTCAATTCCCTATCATCACAGCTGGCATAGGCGTTACAATATGGATTAAGTCGTACATAAGATAACTTATTTTTTGTTGCGAGGAAGCCGATCATGTCTCAATCAGATTTGTTCAGCACATCAAAGCAATATACTTCTCTCGATGAAGTTCTCAACGCAATCAGGGGCATGAAGGACGATCCGCTGGCGAAGGCGGGCACGAAGGTTGTGATCAGCCGCGGAAACCCGAATGCAAAATTACTGGTCATCGGTGAAGCGCCGGGGCCGCAGGAAAATATCCAAGGGAAACCATTTGTGGGGCCTGCGGGGAAACTGCTTGATAAAATCCTTGAAGCGGGAAACTTTGATCCTGAAAAGGATGTGTATATCACTAACTCTGTATTTCGTATGCCGCCGGGGGATGATGGCAAGGAATTTCGAAAACCCAATGACCAGGAGATCGACTATTACCGTCCGTTTGTGTTTGAGATCATTCGAATGATCAACCCGCTTGTGATCCTTTTGACTGGAAATGTAGCTTGTCAATCGATCCTCAAAAAGACGGGCATCACTTCTCTGCGCGGACAATGGACTCTGGTCGAGGGGCATTGGTGTATGCCGATCTTTCATCCATCCTACCTCCTGAGGAATCCATCACGCGAGGTTGGTTCTCCCAAAGCCTTGATGTGGGATGATATTCGTGAAGTCCGCAGGAAATATGATGAGTTGATGGCAGGCCAGGCGTAATAGGTTTACTTATAAGACTTTCGCTTTTATCCGCTAATCCTCGCTAATTACACTAATCTTCTTCACAATTCGCGGAGACATCGTGCCCTTTGGGTATTGGCGAAGACATCGTGCCCGCAGGGTATTAGCGGATTATTTTTCGCTGCGGTCAACATCCCCCCAATGTGCTATTTTGCCTATCTTGACTTTAGTCGTCCAGTTTGCTAAGATAATATCAATAATTCAGCTTGCTATTTTATTGCACCCTCAGGGTGCTTTCCTTTTTGCTCCTCATAACTGACATCTCTTTTTTATTTTTTGGTTTGACAGGGTTCCTGTTGGAAAAGAGGTATTTATGGCAGTTCTTTCAGAGGGACAAGTTGATTTCTTCCAGGAAAATGGTTATCTGATCGTTCGAGGATTAATCGATCAGAAAAGTGTGGATGCATTAAAAATTGCATTGATGAATATTGTCAACGGCCAGGAAGAGGGGATTCGCCGCAAGTTACCTGTAAAATTCTCAGACGGCACAAAAGTTACTGAATTTCAAGGCTTATGGAAAACCAACCCGGTATTTGCAGATTTCCTGCATACCTCCAGGTTGGGAGAAGCCGCTTCCCAATTAATGGATACGCCTGAGGTGCGGCTGCTTTACGATCAAATCTTTTACAAAGATGCCAAGATCGGCGGCGCTGTCCCCTGCCATCAGGATTATGATTATTGGCAGCACATCTCAACACCAAACATCATCACAGCCTGGATGGCGATCAGCAGCGTCACGCGAGAAAGCGGATGTATGTATATGATACCGGGCAGTCATCGCTGGGGGTTGATCGATAGATTAGGGTCCAATATAATGAAAGATACAGACCCGGAGTTATTTTTAAAGCGTGATATCAGTAATGAGCAGAGGGAAAAAGTGACTCGCGAGCCAGTGGTGCTCGAACCGGGTGATGTGTCGTTCCACCATTCGCTCGTCATTCATTGCAGCTACCCCAACACTTCAAACCTGCCCCGCGTTGGGTACATCCATCGCTATCTTCCAGCGGAGGCCCGCTACGTGGAATCTCATGATCTTCATAAAACTCATGAGGTCAATGTGAAAGATGGTGAGTTGATCAATACCGTAAACTTCCCCCAGATCTGGCCTCATTAAGATACAGTTTTATCACCCATACTTTTTGGTTATGTTAGTCTCTCTCGGCGGGCACGCCACCTTACCTTTAGGAGGTACCTGTGAACGATCTAAACTCTCTAGTCCAGAAGATCACGAGTGATCCGGCTTTCCTTACAGAACTTGCCGCTTCCCCAGAAGCCACATTGAAGAAACACAACTTCATGGTATCAGACGAAGTCCTGAATACCATCAAAGGAATGGATGAAGCAGGACTTCGCGAATTAGCTGCAAATTACGATTCCGACAAAGCCGCCTGCTAAGCAGAATATCCACTCCGCGGCGTGCTGGCTCTATGCTGCGGATGAGGTTGCAATTAGCCATTTGCCCAAGCCTACTCTTAGTCCCGATCTTGTGGCGTGCCCGCCCGGATGGATTAACCGATTATGAAGGAACTGATGTCGTTGCGAGCCGCGCTTTTGGGCTTAGCGGCGACATCGTACCCGAATGGGTAAGCAATCTCCTCATTGTGGGGATTGCTCATTGCACTAGTGGTAATTTATGCGATACCCTTTAGTGGAAGCAAAAAATATGCCAACTCAAGCTGATATCATTTTGCAGTACATTAATGAAGATTCCGTTGCAAAGGATTTCCACGTTGCCAAGGAGGACATCCTGATTGGCCGCGCAACTGAGTGCGATATTTATCTCAATGATCAACAGGTTTCCCGATTCCATGCAAGTCTGAGGGTGGCACCGGATGGACTCTGGCTGTTGGATATGGATTCCAAGAATGGGACGTTGATCGATGGCAAGCCGATCCCACCCAACCGAAGGATTCCCCTCCAGCCTGAACAAAAATTCATCATTGGCAGTTATACCTTTATGGCATTGGTTCCCAGGTCAGCCGGGCTTGACCCGACCATTATTCAACCGGGCATTCCTCGTGGTTATATGTATGATCTGGATGCCCTGCGCAACACAGAATTCCCCTCGATGCTCCAACGGACCAATCTGGATAATGCAGCAACCGCACCAACACCCGTCCGAACCATCAACAAAATCAAATGGATGATGGACGAGAAGATCGCGACTACCAAATGGCATAGCGCTGATTTTGCGCTGGAATTCTATGGCGCATTCCAAACATCAATCGCAAATTTGTTGAACGCCGAATCTACACAGGAAATTGTGTTTGTAGAGGGTTGTTCCGTTGGGCTGAACCTGATCGCCCAATCCTTGGATGCAAAGCCGGGCGATAATATTGTCTTTTGTGATCTCGAACATACCGCCAATGTATATCCGTGGATGAGTTTGCAGCGCGATGGTGTAGCTGTGATACAGGTTCCGTCGGTCAATGGCGGTCTGACGCTGGAAGCCTTGCGCGATGTGGTGGATGAGCGAACTCGTCTCGTGGCAGCCAGCGCCGTTCAGTTCTTCTCAGGCCATCGCACCGACCTGGCCCGCATCGGCAAGTTCTGCCGCGAACGAAACATAATCTTCGCGGTGGATGCGATCCAGGCAGTTGGGCATATCCCCATTGATGTGCAGAAAATGAACATCGATGTATTGGTCACAGGCGGGCACAAATCGATCATGGCCATGCCCACCGCAGGTTTCATGTATGTACGTAATGAAGTCTGTTCCAGGCTGAACCCGCGCGTGGTTGGGGCAGTATCAACCGCAGACTGGACCTACTATCTCAAATATGACATGACCCCGGCCAGCGGAGCCTGGCGCTTCCTGATCGGGACGCCTAATTTTGTTGGGATGGCAGGCGTGATCGAAAGTATTACTTTAATCAACGAGCTGACTCGCGAGGCGATTGACCGCCATACAACCAACCTCGCCGCTCATGCACTGGAGATGGCGCGTGCACGCGGATACGAATTGACCACCACGCCCGGCGAGCACGCATCAATCGCCACTTTCAAGAGTAAGTTTAATAAGGAAGTGACCACCGCATATTTGAATAAGATCGAAGCAGAGGAAAATATATTTATCGCCAAACATCCAGATCGGCAGGGTCATCCACACTTGCGCCTTTCCTTCCATTGCTATAACACGGATGAAGACATCCAGCGCGCGTTTGAGGCGTTGGATAAGATGCACTAAGCAGGAGCAGGCTAAGGGTCAGTGAAGAAGCGGATCTTTTGTCCCGCTTACTCAAAAAATAATCCGCTAATACCCTGCGGGCACGATGTCCTCGCCAATCTCCGCAAATTGTGAAAAAGATTAGTGCAGATTAGCGAGGATTAGTGGACAAGCGCAATAGCCCTGAAAGTAAAGAGGTCAGTTATCGTGCATGATCCAGAGTTCAAGGAATTAATGAGAATTGGTGTGGGGCGTGTTTACGAGCGCCTTGAACAGGATTTGCCTCTTGTTGGCGCAAATGTGCAAAGCTGGATAAAAACATTGGCCGGGGGTAATGAACCCGCCGATTATTTTTTACACCCTGTTGCGTTTCCATTGATGCTGCTTCCGTGGTGGTTGGAGCGGCAGCTAAAAGGTGAATGCACTGCAAATTTTCAATCCGATCTAATTTTTTCAAACGCGAGTCTTTATTATTATATTCGGCTGGTTGATAATGTAATGGATGGGCATGCAACAGTGGAATATAAATTGCTTCCCGCAGCGGGGTATTTCGTCAATCAATTTCACAATGAATATCACAAGTATTTCAAGGTCGGGCATCCGTTCTGGGAGTACTTCGAACATACCTGGGCTGAGTTTTGTGATGTGACCGCGGCTGATGGTCACCTCACAGATACTGATGAACGAACCTTTACGAGTCTGGTCGGGCATAAAGTTTGCGCGGCCAAGATCAGCGTGGCGGCGGTCTGTTATCAGTATCAACATCCCGAATTAATTTCTTTATGGGATGAGTGGATCGATCTATTTGGCTGCTGGCATTTATTCCGCGAAGATCTGTTTGACTGGCAGCAGGATCTCAATTTGGGAGCGGTAACTTATTTTCTATCCGAGGCTGGAAGACAAAAAAATGTTGATGAGCCTGTAGTCGGTTGGCTCGCGCGCGAGGGTTTGGATTGGGGCTTTGAGCAGTTGAATGGTTGGATGCAGGGCTTGCGCAAGATGACTTTTGTTTCGCAGGAAGTTTTTTCCTATTTGGATTTTCGTGAACGGGAGCTTTATTCACGCCGGGAGACGCTTCGCTCGGCCCTTGAATTGGTGCGCCAATTGAGCAGGAGCAATAGCTATGACTGACCTAAACGTGGCGCAACCGGAATCCGCCGAAGAACTGGCGTTTGAGAATCTGTTTGCCACTGCGCAGAGCTATTTCACGGAATATCTGCAGGTGCTGCGCTCATATGGAATCGAACCAGACCCAAACATGGAGCTGCGTCGATCTCCGGGCATGAATAGTTATTACAACCTGACTGATGGTCAAATCTATCTGGCACTGCCAAGCTTGAAGGGCGGTGTCGGAAAGTTGTATTTGCTGTTCATAAAATCCATGTTTGGCACCGAGTCGGATGCCGAAATTTTGGAATTATTAAACCTGTTGCTGCCCCGCATCGTTGCCCATGAAATAGGACATTCCCTGCGGCACCGCTACCACCAGTTCGAGAAGGAGAATCTCTGGCTGGAGGAACAGTTCGCCAACCAGCTTGCCATGGCGCTCATCAAACGAAAGATGCCGCCAGAATTAAAGCAGAGGGTGCGCGAGGTGCTGACCAAGACCATAGCGAAGCTGGGCGAGAAAATAGAAATGAAGGATATCGCTCTCGATTCATACCGTGATATCGTTCATGCCCTGAACGTGACCGACCAGATCGGTGACAGCACTCTCGATAACATTGAAATGATACGGACTATTTTTTCGATTGATATTGATGATCTCCTGCGCGCCAGCGGACAATTATCGGATACTGCGGTAAGCCGTATCGAACAGCGGGGCGAGGTAATTAATGACTTGAATGAGCAATATACAAAGGATGCGGCGCGCTACATTTACAGTCATTTTGGCTGGATGTATTTCGACTTCCTCAGTAAAAAGTCCGATTATGTAGATGAGTTCGCCGTTACGGGACTGGGACTCAAGCCTAAGCTGGTGGACGAGCTGGATCCCTCCTCTGTTTTGGATCGCGTCGAGATACAGGCCTTATATCGCGCTTATCAAACCATCCCGGCCAAACCAGAATTGGGCCGGCGTTATTTTTACAAACGGTATCGCAGTGCCTTGCTCAGGCGCATGGAAATTACAACCCTGAATGTTCCAGGCGGGCAAGTTGAATCTGACCTGACGCAATTGCTGGAAATGTGGAATGAACATGAGGCTGATCCGCTGAATCTTTTAGAACTGGTCTGCCCTCCTGATCTGAGAAAATTATTTCCTCAATTCCTTTCCAAAGATTCAGGCACCATGTTATTGCAGCCCCACAAATTATTGCCAACAGATACGGATAAGAGGTTGTGGAATTATTTCAGGTCGGGCGGTAACGATGAAGATATTATCAACACACTGGATAGGCTCGAAATTCTGGAGCGCATGTCTATGCTGCGCCCGCTGCCCGTGGAACTACAACTTTGGCTGATCCATCGCATGTACCGTTTGAAACTGGATAGCGGAGAGCCGATCCTGTGGATGGGCGAAAAGAATACCGACATTTTTATCCTGGTGGATGGGTTGCTGGAAATCACAGTTCAGGAAAAGGCCAAGGGCGAGGCCAGGCATGTGGGCTTGATCAAGCCCGGGAATTTATTTGGCGAATTCTCTTTTGTTACAAACGATGCCGCCACCGCCACGGTTCGAGCTGTGCGCCCCTCCGAATGTTATGTATTCAAGGGAGCAGACCTCAGGCCCATGGCATTCCGTCACCCGGGAGTGCTCGTTCAAATGGCTACCAGCCTGGCAGAGAAACTTAATCGCATGAACCAGATCATGGCGACTCGCGAGACAGATGGTACAAAGACTTATCAATTCCTGAAAACAGGCCCCTGGGGCCAGGATGATAAACCATGAAATTTGCGATTGGATTGTTGCAATCACGGCACGGTACCGAACCAGATGGCCGCATATTCCGCCAGACGATTGAACAGGTTCAATTGGCGGAGGCGCTTGGCTTTCATTCTGTATGGCTCACCGAACAGCATTTCAATAACTTCGGCGTTTGCCCGGACCCGCTGACACTTTTAGCTCACCTGGCAGGAGTGACAAAACGCATTCGCCTGGGGACGAGCGTGGTGGTGCTTTCCATCCATAACCCGCTATCGATCGCTGAACAAGCCGCTTTGGTGGATCAATTATCTGAAGGACGATTAGAGCTTGGCATCGGTAAGGGGCACGCAAAACAAAATTACAAAGCCTTCGGGATGGAATCTAGTGAAAGCGAAGCCCGCTTCTATGAGGCGCATGATCTGTTGAAGATGGCATGGTTGAATGATGAATTCGACTATCACGGAAATTTCATTGATGCGGAGAAAATCCGCGTCGCTCCAAAGCCGTTGCAATCTCCTCATCCGCCTTTATGGGTGGCAACGTTTGGAAATCCAGCCATGATCCGTTTCGCCGCACAGAATGGTTATCCTCTCCTGCATACCTTTACTGGAGATAGCCTGAAACAAAACCTTGAACTGTACCGCAGTGAGTATTCAGGGAGCGACTCTCCATCCATGAGTCTGGCGCGCATGGTGTATCTGCACGAAGATGGTAACCGCGCCCGCGAGGAAATGCGCGTCCCCGCACGCTGGTACGTGGACAATAACCCGGGCCGACCGCCACTAATCGCCAATTACGAACTGGCTGTTGAAGAGTTCATTAATAAGCTGGGCATCATTGGTTCACCCAAAGAGTGCATCGAGCGGATTCAATGTCTGCGCGATGAACATCACCTTGATTACTTCATGTTCATCTTCGGGCCAGGCGGCATCCCTCATGAAAAGATCATGACTTCCATGCGCCTATTTGCCGACAAAGTGATGCCAGAATTCGCGGATTAATGGAATAACACGGTGAGTGCGCGGCATAAAGTCGCCGAGATGTTGTAAAAAAGTCGTAAATTTTACGCCAAAACCTTAGATTACTTTGCGTCCTGGCGTCTTTGCGTTAAGACTTTGGTTTTAGAGGAGATTGGTCATGACACAAGCAGTCGCAATTGGGTTTGACCGGGCAAGCCGATCATGGGTGAAAGAAGCGGCAGGAGGGTCAACAGTTCGCATTCCCTCATTGGATGGCAATCTACTGGTTGATGAAGAATCACTGAGCGCTGCCGGGCAGGATTTCGGTCATATCCGTAACTACAAGCCAATAGCAGTACTCGAACCCCGCACAAGCGAAGATGTGATTCGAATCATAAACTTTGCGCGCGAGCAGGGAATTAAGATCGGCGTTCGAGGCCGGGGCAGCAGTGTCTTTGGTCAATCGCAAGCGGATGGCGGCATCGTCATCAAAATGGAAGCCTTCCACCAGCCCCCCATCTTCGGCGCGGATTGGGTCAACGTCAGCGCGGGGCTAACCTGGAGCGATGTGCTGGCACTCACCCTCGAGCGCGGCTTGAGGCCGCCCGTCTTAACTCACAATGTAGAGCTTTCAGTGGGTGGCACGCTTTCAGTCGGCGGCATGGACGGCGGCAGTTATCGTCACGGCGCGCAAGTGGATAACGTGCTGGAATTATTGGTGGTCACTGGCGAAGGAAAGCTGGAGACTTGTTCAGCAACTCAACTTCCTGAGCTTTTCAATGCGGTTCTTGCCGGGCTTGGTCAATGCGCGGTGATTCTGCGAGCCACTCTGCGCCTGATCCCTGCTCATACTCACGCGCGCATTTTTGAATTGCTATATCCAGACCTCATCACAATGTTAAACGATGAACGCTTGTTGGTTGCCGATGGGCGAATTGATCGTATCTCCGCTTACGTGATGCCTTCGGCCACAGGCGGATGGCGTTATTACATTCAAGCCGATCACAATTGCGCGCCAGATGATATGCCCGATAAAGATTTCCTTCCGAAAGGATTGAATCATCTGCGCGGCTTCGAGCGGATATACAGCCTGCCTTATTTTGACTTCGTGGCGAACAACCCGCGTCAGGCCGCCCTGAAAGCTGATGGCCGAATCAAATTGCCTCATCCCTGGCTGGATGTTTTCGTACCCGATTCGCGCGCCAATCAATATCTGGCCGATACGTTTGGAACAATGAGACCATCCGAAATTGGCATTGACTTTCCAATCTCGTTTTTCTTTATCAATACCAAAACATGCACTCGTCCGCTATTGAGGCTGCCCGATGAACCTGCTGCCTGTCTTTGGAATTTGATGACGACCATGCCAACCCAGGAGGCTGCCGAACAAATGGTCAAGCGTAACCGTCAGTTTTTCGATCAGGCGCGTGGGGTCGGTGGTAAACACCTCCCCGTCAGTGCCATGCCATTGACCAAAGAGGATTGGCAGGAACACTACGACTCTTACTGGGAACAATTCGCGAACGCCAAACAACGCTTCGATCCCGATTTCATCCTGTCACCAGGACCGGGTATTTTCTAAGCAAAAGGCTTAACAATGAATCAGATGAACACATTCGGGTTTGACGCGGTGAGCAGGTCATGGGTCACGGAGGCGAACGGGCTGTCAACCATCCGCATCCCAGAATTGGATGGCCGCTTGCTGATCGACGATGCATCCCTTGAAGAGGCTGCGGATGATTTCGGACATCTGCGCCATCTCAGACCCATCGCTGTGCTTGAACCAAAATCGAACGATGATGTAATAAAGATAATTAACTTTGCACGCGAGCAGGGAATCAAAATCGGAGCACGTGGCTGGGGCTTTAGTGTCTACGGTCAATCACAGGTGGAGGGCGGAATCGTCATCAAGATGAACACCTTTATCCAGCCGCCCATCTTCGGCCCGGACTGGGTTGAGGTCAGCGCGGGGATGAGTTGGAGTGAAGTGCTGGCTATCACGCTTGAGCATGGACTAAGACCTCCAGTATTAACCAATGACTTGGAGCTTACCGTAGGCGGCACACTTTCTTTTGGCGGTATTGATGGTGGAAGCTTTCGCTATGGCGCGCAGGTGGATAACGTTCTTGAGTTACAGGTCGTAACTGGTGAGGGAAAGTTAGAGAGATGTTCAGCCTCGCACCTGCCTGAACTTTTTAACGCAGTCCTTGCCGGGCAGGGTCAATGCGGCATTATCCTGCGTGTCACATTGAAATTGATCCCCGCTCAGCCTCAAGCCCGCATATTCGAAATACTTTACTCAGATCTTTTCACCATGTTGGCCGATCAGCGCTTATTGATTGCCAGCGGAAAATTTGACCGCATCTCCGGCTGTATCCGTCCATCCGTCAGCGGAAGATGGACTTATTACATCCAGGCGGAACACAACTTCAGGCCGCCTGATTCACCGGGCAAGGAATTGCTTCCAGCGCAGTTGCGTCACATCCGTGGTTTTGAAAAGATATACACCCTCTCTTATTATGACTGCGTGGTTCGCAACCCACACTTTACCGACATAAGAACCAGCGGCGAGGTCCAGTTGCCGCATCCCTGGCTGAATATCTTTCTCCCCGAATCCGTCATTGACCAATTCCTGGCTGATACCTTTGCGACCCTAATGCCAGCCGACATAGGCATTGATTTCCCAGTCACATTCTTTTTATTGGATACATCGCTCTGCACTCGCCCCCTGCTGAGGCTGCCCGAGCAGCGCTCTGTCTTCCTCTTTCATTTAATGGGCACACTTCCAGATCACGAGAAGGCGAAAGAGATGATCGACCGCTACCGCCAATTCTTTGAGCGAGGCCGCGAGTTGGGTGGAAAACAATACCCAATCAACTCATTGCCTTTCTCAAAACAGGACTGGCAGGAACACTTTGGCCCACACTGGGATCAGTTCGTGAATGCCAAACGCCGCTTTGACCCCAATCATATTTTGACTCCGGGACCAGGCATTTTTTAGAATGTGTTTCATTACTCATTCATCTTATGCAAATATCCTGAGACCCCGAAGGGGTCAAATGATTATAGACAATGAGATTTATGGTGTTCAACCCCGAAGGGGTGTCATGATTGCACAAAAATCATGTCATCCCTTTGGGATTTGAATTCACATTTCAAATTTTCTATCACCCTACCATCCCTTCGGGATTATTCATTCTTCCTGCTCAAGTCGCCGCACAGCCAAAATTTATAAGGCAATTATGATTAACTGATTATTTTCAAGGAGCTTGCGATGAAAGATGTTATGGCACTTGCTTTTGATAGGCAAAACAAATCGTGGGTGACCCAGGCCGGGGAGCGGTCAGCAGTTCAAATTCCAGAACTGAGCGGGGCTTTGCTTATTGATGAAGCGTCGCTCAACTCGGTGGCTGAGGACTTCGGTCACTTGCGGCATCGCCAGCCGATTGCTGTGCTCGAACCGGGGTCGAACAAGGATATTATCCAAATGATCGGCTTTGCACGCGAGCAGGGAATTAAGATCGGTCCTCGCGGTTCAGGGCACAATACTTTTGGGCAGTCACTAGTGGAGGGAGGCATCGTTGTCAAAATGGGCGCGTTCTATCAACCTCCAATTTTCGGTGAGGATTGGGTGGAGGTGAGTGCGGGTATGACCTGGCGTCAGGTGCTGGCCGTGACTCTCGAACACGGGTTGAAACCGCCGGTGTTGACTCATAATTTGGGCTTGTCGGTTGGCGGCACTTTATCTGTCGGCGGTATCGATGGCGGAAGTTATCGTTATGGGTCGCAAGTGGATAATGTGCTGGAGTTGCTGGTTGCCACGGGTGAAGGCAAACTCGAAAGATGTTCGGATACGCAATTGCCCGAGCTTTTCAATGCGATGCTGGCCGGGCAGGGGCAATGCGGCATCATCGTGCGCGCAACTTTAAAACTGATTCCCGCCCCAACCCATACTCTCTTTTTTCAATTGCTTTATCGCGACCTTCCAACCATGCTGGCAGAGGAACGCTGGCTGATCGTGGATGGACGCTTTGACCGCGTCTCTGCGCATCTGTTGCCTTCCCCCGCTGGAGGCTGGCAATACTTCATGCAATTGGGATGTAATTTCACAGCCCCCGCCCAGCCAGATCGGGAAGCACTACTAACCGGACTGAATCATCATCGCGGCTTTGAACGGGTCTACGTTGATCCCTATTTTGATTGTGCAGATCGCGGCTCGGGACATTTAGCCGAACTGATAGCCAATGGCCGCATCAATCACCCTCATCCCTGGTTTGACACATTCATCCCTGATTCCGCTGTGGATGAGTTTGGGGCTGAGGTGCTCGCCAATATAGACCCGCGAGAACTCGAAGCGGATTTTCCAATCGAGTTCTATCCGTTCTACACCGAGTTATGCAAACGTCCGCTGTTCAGGCTTCCCGATGAACCGATTGCTTTCTTGTTGGATATCATGAGCACGTATTCCAACCAGGATCAGGCAAAAAAAGTGATTGAACGCAACCGCCGTTTCTTCGAGCATTCACGAGAGATGGGCAGCAAACATTATGCCATCACTGCCATCCCGTTGACCCGCGAGGATTGGCAGGGGCACTTCAACCCTCACTGGGAACAATTCGAGAAAGCCAAGCGCCGCTTCGATCCTGATAACGTTCTAACGCCCGGGCCCGGTATTTTTTAGGAGGATTAAGCATGGGCGAGGCAAATGCGATTGGATTTGATACAGCTAACAGATTATGGAGAAGCGAGGGCAAGGGCGGATCGGTGGCGCACATCCCACCCCTCGACGGCAGACTCCTGGTTGATCCAGAATCCCTTTATCTGATTGCAGATGATTTCGGCCACTTGCGCCACTACCTGCCAATCGCTGTGCTGGAGCCTGGTTCATATTCCGACATCGTCAATATCATCAACTTCGCGCGCGAACATGGAATCAAGGTCGTGCCGCGTGGCGGCGGATATACATCCTTTGGGCAATCACAAGTAGAGGGCGGCATTGTGATTAAGATGAACACACTTCATGAGCCTCCACTTTTCGGTGATGATTGGGTGGAGGTCAGCGCGGGGATGACCTGGCGTGAAGTACTCGCGGCTACGCTCGAGCGCGGATTGAAACCTCTCGTATTGACTCATAACACCGTGCTATCCGTGGGCGGCACACTTTCTGTGGGCGGCATCGATGGCGGAAGTTTCCTTTATGGCGCGCAAGTGGATAATGTTTTGGAACTGAAAGTTGTAACAGGTGAGGGCCGTATCGAAACCTGCTCGGCCACACATATGCCGCAGTTATTCGAAGCTGTATTGGCGGGGCTTGGTCAATGTGCGATCATCCTGCGCGCTACTCTTCGTTTGATTTCAGCCGAGACTCATACATTCTTTATGCAATTGTTCTATAAAGATTTATCAACCATGCTGGCAGACCAGCGTTTCGTGATGGCTGAAGGTCGCTTTGACAGAATATCAAGTTATGTCACACCATCCTCCTCTGGCAAATGGATTTATTACACACAAGCAGGTCTTAATTTCACCCCCCCAGCGCAACCCGATAAAAATATTTTATGTGCTGGCTTGCATCACATCCATGGATTTGAACGCGTGAACATCTTCCCATTTTTCGAGCGTGCCGATCTCGGTTCGCAGCATATCGCAGAGTTGAGGGCCAATGGGCGCATTAACATTCCCCATCCCTGGTTCAATGTCTTCATGCCAGATTCCACCACCGACGAATTCGCAACAGAGATCCTCGCCATGCTCAACCCTTCAGAGATGGAAACAGATTTCCCAATCGAATTCTTTCCATTCAATACTGAGCTTTGTACCCGCCCTTTGTTTCGCCTCCCCAACGAACCAGTGGCTTTCCTGCTGAATCTTCTGAACACAATTCCCGACCCCAATGCCGCGAAACGAATGATCGATCAGAACTTCAAGTTATATGAGCGCACGCGGGAATTGGGCGGCAGGCTTTATCCCATTGGCTCGATTCCGCTAACACAAGCAGATTGGCAACAGCATTATGATCCATACTGGGAGCAATTTTTGGAAGCAAAGCAGCACTTCGACCCCGACCGCATCCTGACTCCATCCCCAGGCATTTTTTAACTCGGACGGTTCGATCTTAAATTCGCGCAGATTAGCGTGGATTAGCGAACAAAAAAAGCATCTTACACAAGCCATAGGACAAAGCATGACATTGGAAAAAGATTTCCATGGCCCCAACCTCGGATACGTTTTGGAACTCTACGAGCAGTATCGGGAGCATCCTGAAACTGTTGACGAGGCAACCCGCAAATACTTCGAGCAAAAGAAGTCGGCAGGCTTGTTGGAGGCCGATCTGCAGGGATTGGTGGGGGCGATAAATCTTGCACAAGCGATTCGTTCACATGGATATTTAGCCGCCGACCTTGATCCGCTCGGCACTCCCGCCAACGATGATCCGCTGCTTTCTTTGGAGTTTCATCAACTGCGTGAAGATGTTCTGATCGGTCTGCCTGCCAGCATTGTGAACATCTCCGGGGAAGATCCTAAAGAGAACGCATACCAGGCCATCGCAGCTCTGCGCTCCATTTATTCCCAAAAAATTGGTTACGATTACGGGCATATCCGCAACCCGGCAGAACGGAATTGGTTATATCAGGCCGCCGAGTCTGGCCGCTTTCGAGATCCTCAACAAACGATTGATGAGAAAAAATTATTGGAACGCCTGACCCAGGTGGAGGCCTTCGAACTTTTTCTCCATCGTCAATACCCAGGCAAGACGCGCTTCTCCATCGAAGGTGTGGACCTGCTCATCCCCATGTTGGATGAAATCGTTGAGTCGGCAGCGCGCGCGCATCTGCGCCATTCTGATCGGCATGGCACATCGCGGACGCTTGAATGTGCTGGCGCATGTTTTGCACAAACCCTATGATCAGATCCTCGCTGAATTCAGGGATCCCAAGGGCCGGGCAACAACCTGGGATGAACTCGGATGGACCGGGGATGTGAAGTACCACATGGGCGGATACAAATCGCCCACCCAGGACAAAGGGATCGATCTGGTCATTCGCATCCCGGCCAACCCCAGTCATTTGGAACATATCGACCCGGTCATTCAAGGCATGGCAAGAGCCGCCAATACAAAAGTGGATGTTCCGGGCGCGCCCAAATATTTTGACAACGCTTCGCTTCCGATCCTGATTCACGGCGATGCCTCTTTTCCCGGACAGGGAATTGTTTCTGAGACTTTCAACTTTTCCCGTCTGACAGGTTATTCAACCAGCGGCAGCCTGCATATCATTACCAATAATAGATTGGGCTATACCGCGACAGAAAACGAGTCACGTAGCAGTTTGCACGCCAGTGACCTCGCAAAGGGATTTGAAGTACCCATCCTGCACGTCAATGCAGATGACCCACACGCCTGCCTGGAAGCAGCCCGCACTGCATTTGCATATCGACAAAAATTCCACAAGGACTTTGTGATCAACCTGATCGGCTACAGGCGTTATGGTCACAACGAGGGAGATGAACCGCGTTTTACCCAGCCGCTTATGTATCAGAAAATAGACCATCACCCTTCGGTGAGAAAACTCTGGGCTTCCCGTTTGGTGGAGAAGGGTCTGATCGATTCAACAAAAGTCGATGAGTTGTTTGAAACCCATATAAAAGCCCTGCAAGACCTGAATGACAAACTGGATGAAGAAGGTTCACTCAGTGAGCCCATCCCCCGAACGCCTCCGCGCGGTGCAGCACAAAAATCAAAAACAGCAATCACTCTAAAGCGATTGAAAGAACTCAATTCATCGCTCATGCAGTTCCCTGAAAATTTTCATCTCAATCCCAAGCTGGAGAAATCGGTCGATAGAAGACGCAAACTTTTTGAGGATTCTAAAAATGGAAAGATCGACTGGGCCGCTGCAGAGGAATTGGCCTTCGCTTCGATCCTCGAAGATGGCATCCCCATCCGCTTGACCGGTGAAGACAGCGTACGCGGAACTTTCAGCCAGCGTCATGCCGCATTCTATGATGTGGAAACGAACCAAAGCTTTATTCCGATGCAATCTATGCCTCAAGCAAAAGCTTCTTTTGAAGTGGTCAATAGCCCATTGAGCGAGGCGGGCGCGGTGGGGTTTGAGATTGGTTACAACGTCCAGGCACCGGAGCGATTGGTTTTATGGGAAGCGCAATACGGAGATTTCATCAACATTGCCCAGATCATGATCGATGAATTCCTACTCTCGGGCCGTGCCAAATGGGGATTCACGCCTTCACTGGTTTTATTACTCCCGCACGGGAACGAAGGCATGGGACCAGACCATTCAAGCGGCCGCATCGAACGATTCCTTGGATTGGCGGCTGAAACAAATGTACGCATCGCCTACCCTTCGACAGCAGCACAGTATTTTCATCTCCTGCGAAGGCAGGCTCTGCTCTTGAAAACCGACCCTCTACCTCTGGTGGTCTTTACTCCCAAAGGATTGTTAAGGCATCCACTCACCGCCTCGGTCTTCGATCAGTTGACCGAAGGAAACTGGCAACCTGTCATCGATGATTCAGGCCTGCCCGGGAAAGCAAAGGACGTAAAGAACCTGATCCTCTGTAGCGGCCGCATCTACGTTGACTTGGTCAGCAGTGACAAGCGTAAGGAAAACGGAGATGATGCGATTGCACGGGTCGAACAGCTTTACCCATTCCCGAAAGAGGAGATACAGGAACTGATTACCGGTTATCGAAATTTCGAACGTGTGCTGTGGGTACAGGAGGAGCCATCGAACATGGGCGCCTGGAATTATCTGCGCCCGCGCCTGCGTGAATTGATCGGAAATGACCTGTCGCTTCATTATATTGGCAGGCCGGAAAGCTCCAGTCCCGCGGAAGGTTCCACAACTTTGTATCGGATCAATCAACAGGAATTGATCGAACAGGCATTTGATTTCGAAAAGAAGACGCGCATTAAAAGTGTGGTCAAAGAGAGAGGTTGAAATGGCTGTAAAAATTCTAGTACCCGAATTGGGCGAGTCGGTCCTGGATGCCACAGTTTCCCGCTGGCTTAAAAAGGAAGGCGATGCTGTAAGAGTGGGCGATGTATTGGTTGAGTTGGAGACCGACAAAGTCAACCTGGAGGTGGGAGCCAAAAGCCCCGGCGTGCTCGCGAAGATCAACGTGGCAGAGGGCGGAGATGTTAAAGTTGGCGATGTTCTAGGGATGATCGATGAAAATGGGAAACCTGCGCAAGCAACTCCAGCCGAAGAGAAACCCAAGCCTCAAAAAGTTGAAGAAAAGCAGGAGGCCGGGCGTTCAAATGGAAAAGAGGCGGAACGAAAGACAGCGCCTCAGGTTACTCCGGTTGCGGCGCACCTCGCGCGCGAGAACAAAGTGGATGTCAGTCAAATAGCGGGGACGGGCGCCGAAGGGCGGGTGACCAAGACTGACGTGGAGCAGTATCTTCAGGAACAGGAAAAAACCGAAGGAACGCAGAAGCAGGAAGCGGCGGAGGAAGAGGCGCCGTCAGAAGAAGCGATAGCTGTATCGGAAAAGCCAAAAAGCGAACCTCAAGTACAGGTTGAACAATCCGCAAGCGCGGCTCCATCGCAACGACTCGAAGAACGTTCCCGCATGTCACGCAGGCGGCGGACCATCGCCCAGCGATTGTTGGAAGCTCAACAAGGCACAGCCATGCTGACCACATTCAATGAAGTGGACATGACTGCCGTAATGGATCTCCGCAAGCGGCGCAATGAAGAATTTCAAAAACGATATGGCGTGAAGTTGGGCTTCATGTCTTTCTTTGTGAAAGCCGCGATCAGCGCACTCAAGGCATTTCCAAGATTGAACGCGGAAATTCAAGGCGATGAGATCGTGCTCAAACATTATTTTGACATTGGCATGGCGGTCAGTTCGGATGAGGGGTTGGTTGTGCCGGTCATCCGTGAGGCCGAGGCACTTTCATTTGCCGAGATCGAAAAGCGGATCAAGGATTATGTTGAGAAAACGGAACAAGGTAAATTATCAATCGAGGATTTGCGAGGCGGAACGTTTACGATCACAAATGGCGGCGTGTTTGGCTCGCTGCTCAGCACACCGATCTTGAATCCCCCACAGGTTGGTATCCTCGGTTTGCACAAGATCGAGGAACGGCCAATCGCGTTGAATGGCCAGGTGGTCATCCGCCCGATGATGTATGTGGCGCTGAGTTATGACCATCGCATCGTGGATGGGAAAGAGGCAGTCCAGTTTTTGGTTCACATCAAGCAGATGATCGAAGAGCCGAGCTTTATGTTATTGGAGGGATGATCGCTTAAGTTACTGCGTGAAACAAGAAGGTCAGGGGCATTTTTCAACACGGATGTCACGGATTTACACAAATTTTCTAAAAACAATCCGCGATAATTCGTGTAATTCGTGGCAGAGGTTTGTGTCACCCTGAAGGAGCGCTTTTCAGCGACTGAAGGGTCTCAAAAGACAGTTGCGAGATGCTTCGTGCCTGAAAAGCGGCACTCAGCATGACACGATTCCATATCCTTTGTTGACCGCTACCGCTAGTGTAATGAATTCACTCCGCTTTGAGCATGGATCAACCCAGCATCACCACGATCTCGTGTACCTGGCCGTCATTGAAAAGTGGAATTTTCGCATCGGGTAATTTGCTGCCATCCATAACGATCTGGCTGACTCCGCGGTTCACACCTCGCGGATTCTGCACGCGGATGTGATAGGTTGTGTTATCCAGGCGATAATCAATTTCGTAAGTATGCCAATCTTTAGAAATGCAGGGGTTGATTGCTAAATGATCTGCGGCACGAGTTACACCTAACATCATCTCAACGCCAAGGCGGTACATCCAACTAGCCGAACCGGTGTACCAGGTCCAGCCGCCTCGCCCGGTATGAGGGGGCATACTATACACATCTGCTGCCACAACATATGGCTCAACACGATAGCGGTTCATCTTTTCGGGCGTATCGGCATGATAGATCGGGTTGATCAGGCGGAACAATTCCTCCGCGCGATTACCCTCACCCAGTTGAGCGAAAGCCCAGATCGCCCACAACGCGGCATGGGTATATTGTGCGCCGTTTTCACGGATGCCCGGCGGATAACCTTTGATATAGCCAGGGTCGCGCGCGGTACGTACAAAGGGTGGAGCGAATAGCAGGATCAACTCATCATCAAAGTGGACAAGCTGTTGATAAACCGACTCCATGGCGCGGCTGGCATGAGCGGAATCCGCACCGCCGGATATGACCGCCCAGGATTGAGCAATGGAGTCAATCTTGCATTCATTATTGGAGGCTGAACCGAGCGGTGAACCATCGTCATAAAATGCGCGCAGATACCATTCACCATCCCATCCGTTTGACTCGAGCGATTGATGGATCTGAACTGCCTGCGCACGATAATCGTCTGCACGCTTATGGTCACCCATCAAATCGCAAACTTCAGCGAAGTCGGTCAACGCAGAAGACAGGAACCATCCCAGCCAGATGCTTTCCCCGTTTCCCTGCACACCGACGCGGTTCATGCCATCGTTCCAATCGTGCGCCCCGATCAACGGAATTCCATGAGCGCCAGCGGTCATGGCTTTGGAGAGAGCGCGGCAGCAGTGTTCATACAACGTTCCATCCTGAACAGATGGGAATTGTCCATATCGTTCGTGCTCACCTGGCTTGAGCGGCTCGGCGCTTAGGAAAGGAATCTTCTTGGCAAGAATGGAACGGTCACCTGTGGCATGTACATAAAATGCGGTGACGTATGGCAGCCAGATCAAATTATCCGAGCAGCGCGTGCGGATGCCCCGCCCTGCCGGGGGATGCCACCAATGCAGCACATCACCTTCTTCAAATTGATGGCTGGCCGCTTCCAGGATGTGATGACGAACCAACTCAGGCCGCACGTGAATGAATCCCATTACATCTTGCAACTGGTCGCGATAACCATACGCTCCGCTGGATTGATAAAAAGCGGTGCGCCCCCAGAAGCGGCAGGATAGTGACTGATACAACAACCAGCGGTTCAGCAATAAGTCCATGCCTGGGTCTGGAGTACGCACTTGAATTTGCCCAAGGAGTTCATCCCAAAATTCGCCCAAAGCCCCCCATGCCGCTTCAACATTTTGGATGTTCTGATATTGCCCGATCAATCGCTCTGCATCGGCGCGGTCTGCACCTTCACCAAACAGGAAGGTGACTTCCTTTGTTTCACCGGGCTTCAGCCAGAGCAATAATTGCATTGCGGCGCATGGGTCAGGGCCGGGCTGCACATGCGGCGTAAGGCCAACACGGTCAAGCGCGGCAGGGCGTGTGTAACTGCCATGATTTCCGAGGAACTCTGTTCGGTCAGCTGTCACTGCATTGGGTTCACGGGTAGATGCTAAAAATGCGACACGCTGTCCAAAGTCCAGGTTGTATCTGTTGTGCGCCAGTAAAGCAAAATGTTCGGATGCAAATTCAGGCACGATGTACGCAGCCGTGTTTTCATGCGCTGTTCCCAGCACCCATTCAGCATAATAGGTCACATTGATGCGGCGCATATGTTTGGTAGTGTTGTGTAATTTCAACTGGATGATCTTGAGCGGGTCATGCGGGGCGACGAAGATGCGCACGTTCTGTTCCAAGCCGTGACTTGCGTGCTCGAAAATGGAATATCCCGCCCCGTGACGGATCAAGTACGGCGCATTCGCGCGTGCGGGCAGAGGCGTGGGTGACCAGATCGCACCGGTGTCTTCATCACGCAAGTAGATCGCCTCGGAAGGCGGGTCACTTAATGGGTCATTGCGCCAGGGTGTAAGGCGATTCTCTCCGCTGTTTTCTGACCAGGTACAGCCCATGCCCGATTCTGAAACAAGACATCCGAATTCAGGCGTTGCGATCACGTTGACCCAGGGAGCAGGCGTCCATTGATTTGGTTCGAGATAGATCACGTATTCACGTCCATCCGGGCTAAAGCCACCCAAGCCGTTGTCATGATGCAGGTTGGTGGGACGTTGGATTTCAGGGACGGTATTAAGCTCAGGGGTTAGTGATTCGATTGGGACAAAACGCGGGAGGCGGACGGGGTCAACATCCAGCTTGGATAACTGCCGCTCCAGCGGACCAGCCTCCCCGTCCAGTATGACGCGGGCTACTGAGGCGAGCAGAATCCGTTCTGATTCATTCATCTGATCTTCACGCACAATAAATATCCCGCCGCGTTTGTTAAGCCAGGCATCACTGCCGGTGCGGCTCAATAAGCGGTGAATCTTTCTTTGGAAATCCTGTTCGTAACTTGTCTCGCGCTGGTTAAAGATGACCAGGTCTATCATCAGGCCGCGCTTGCGCCAATAGGTATGTGCTAGTAACAATTGGCCGAGCAGATCAAGATCCTCTTCGCGTTTCAGGCGCGCCAGCAAAATTGGGTAATCGCCTGAGATGCCAAAAGTCCATAAACCGGGCTGGCCGATGGTATTGGCCGTCAGCACCGCTGACTCGGCGCGTAGTGCGGGCGATGGATACAGCAAAGGCGAAAGGAGCTTTTGGATTTGCTCAATTTTTTGTGAGGTGAGATCGAGTTGTACTAATTCTTTTTCAGTGTGAATCCTTGAATCATTAACCGCTTTCATGATCTGTGACCAGTGTCGATATTGATTCGCCAACGCAATCACATCTTTGCGCGAATAGCCTACCAATGTAATGAAAGCAACCTGCGCCGATTGATAAGGTTTCAGATTGATCTCGGCTTGCATGGCACAAATAGGATCGAGTGTTGCGCCAGTTGTGCCGGGCAGAACCGAGGCCTCACCAGAAACTGAAAAAACTGAGGGACGGCGCGATGTTCCGCCGCGGCCCATGAATCGTGCGCGATCGGTCTCGTAACCTGTCAGCTTTACATTGTCATCATTGCCGATGAAAAAGTGAGCCAGATAAATGGGTTTTTCATCGGCTGAGCGCGGACGGCGGCGGAAGAGCAGCACTTGTTCTTTCTGCAGAAATTCACTTTCAATAAATAGTTTGTTGAAGGCTGGATGATGTTGGTCGGTTGCCTGTTGCGCCAGAATGACCTCCGCATAACTGGTGAAAGCAAAAACGCGCGAGCGCCCGCCATAATTGGTGATGGTCACGCGGCGAATTTCGACATCCTCGGTGGGAGCTACATTCACAGTGGTGCGCAGGAGGATATCTTCATCCTGCCGTTCAAATTCCACACGATGAGGGAAGAAATTCACATCGCTGCGGCTGGGAGAGGTAAGAGTCGGCTGGCGTGTTACAGACCACAACTGTCCGTTGAGGCGGTCTTCGACGTAAATCCAACTGCCCCATTCATCCAGGGTGGGGTCGGCCCGCCAGCGCGTGAGTTCGATCCCATCCCAACGGCTGAATCCAGAGCCTGATGGAGTGATCAAGAGGCTGTATTTGCCATTCGAAAGACAATGTACCTGGGTATAGGGCGCATCCGCTGAGGCGCGCCAGGGATCGAGTGGAATGGAGGTGTAGGTTCCACGTGATGAATCCATTTGCTGAGGGCGCGGATATTCAGTCGGCGCGTTCATGGGAGTTTGTTCCTGCATCAGCAATTCAACGCTCTCGATGCGCGGGTCGGAATGGAAGCGGCGTATCATGCGTTTATCGAGCAGATAGTTGCATAACGAAAGCATGATCATCCCCTGATGATGAGCCATGAAGGAACGGATAATGGCATGGTCTTCGCCCGTCTTTAAATGCTCAGAAGTGAAATCGACTGATTCGTAGAAGCCATATAAGCCGCGCATCTTGAGTCTCTCGAACCATCCCATGTTTTGCATCACGGCCTGGGGATTGAAAGGTAAGGCCAGCATGGAGGCATAAGGTGCGACCACCAAACTCTTAGACAAGCCGCGTTTGTACCCGAGGCTTGGAACACCGAATGCCTGGTATTGATAAACCTGGACTGAATCAAATGTGTAGTAACTGGCCTCCGAGATGCCCCAGGGGATGTTCATTTCATCGGCATACTCAATCTGTTCTTCGATGGCGGCGCGGCAGCTTTGATCCATAAGCGTGTTGGGATAACTCTCTGCGAACAAGGTGGGCATGAGGTATTCAAACATCGTGCCACTCCACGAGAGCAGGGTGCGCGTGCCGTTGACTTGAGTCAACGGGCGGGCAAGATAGAGCCAATGATTTTGCGGCACATCCCCGCGTGCGATGGCGACCAGACTGCCGATGCGCGCTTCGGAGGCCATCAGATCGTAATAGTTAGGATCGAGTCGGCCAGACTCAACGTTGTACCCGATGTGGAAGACGCGGCGCTGAGGATCGTACAGGAAGTTGAAGTTCATGGCCTGGAAGAAGGAATCGGCCCTCGAAACAAGAACAGCATAATCGTTCAGTAATGAGGCGGAATTCTTGCGGGCGGATTCAAATTCATTCGCAAGTGACCTGCACCAATCCAGCGCGGCCTGATTCTTTTCATCCAATAGTGCTGTGACTTTTTCAAGAGTACTTCCCGCGCGCTCGCAAATATCAGGGATTTTTCCAAGCTCAGGCTGCAATAACAGTGTCGTTTGCAGTTCGGCCCAGGCAGAGGCAAGCTCGGGTTTAATATCAAGCTGATCCGTGAGACGCGGCATTTCAGCCAAAGACAACAGCCAGGGAGCGAGCACCTGCAGATCCATTCGGATGTGCTTCAACTGATAGCGCCAACGCTCGATGCAGACCGAAAGGTTGCGCAGTGTTTCCGGGGCAGGTTCCTCCCATGAATTTTGAACCGCTTCCCATAACATGTTTTCCAACTCGGCGCGGCTATCCTCGAGCAATTTATTCAACAGAGTTGGTGAGAACTGACTGGCATCGCTGAGGGTCATCACCTGGGCGCACAACGCATCAATTGCATTCTGCAGCGTACTGGCAACGCCGCCAAGTTGTGTCTGGTCTAGTGTGTCTGAAAGCATGTCGAGAGTATCAAACAGCCCATCCCATTGCACAACTGGAGCGTGGGCAATTTCACGACATCCCTGGCATAGGATGAGCAAACTGGCAGCCAGGTTTCCGCTATCGACCATGGAAATATAACGAGGCGGGAGCGGAGCAAAGGTGCGTGTGTCGTACCAGTTCAAAAAATGACCACGCACGCGCTCGAGGGTATCCATGCTGTCGAAGGCATCTCGTACGCGCAATGAAAATTCGAGCGGACCGATATAGCCCATGTCGTGCGCTGAAAGTGTGGCAAGCAGCATCATCCCTATATTGGTCGGCGAGGTATGATGCGCCACCAATCCGCGCGGGCTTTCCTGAAAATGATCAGGCGGCAGCCAGCGGTCTTCCGGGCCAACGAAGTGTTCGAAATAAAGCCAGGTGGAACGCGCCAGCAGGCGGAGTTTACGCTCCTGTGCGGGGGTGAGTCTTTTATCAGGAAGAGGATCAGCCCGACCGATGCGCACAGCAATATAAGGTGAAACGACCCAGCCAAGCAGGAATGGCCCAGCCAGCAACATGCTCCACGGATACCAGGAAAATAACAAGGTTGACAACGCAATGGCAAAGAGCGGCGCAATGACCATTGCCTGCCAGGCAGCTTTGATCTTTAAGCCCTTACCAAACACTCGAACCGTATGCGCGGCAGTCACCCATTGCAGCATTCTTTTGTGGGTCACAACCATGCGACTGAGCGTGCTCCCGATGGCATCCAGAATGATGAGGGCCTCGTGAGGCAGGAAGAGAATTCCAAAAAGCGAGCGAAGCGCCGCCAGGCGGATCGGGCGAGTCACTATATTAGTAGAAGATTCGCTGGAGAACTGATGACGTAATTCTGAAATAAGGTTGGTGAGGATGGAAATCAAATATGGGGAAAGCGCAAAGGCTATCCAGATGAGGCTGACGCCGGGCAATAACAACCAGCCGCTGATGAGCAAAGCCAGAACTATAGGCTCTACCAAACTGCGGCGCAGGTTATCAAAAATCTTCCAGCGGTTGATCAGCGAGAGCGTGTTGGGCACTGTGTCTTTGGTGCGGTGCGGCACTTGCTTCGCGAGCCACGGAAGAAGCTGCCAGTCACCGCGCACCCAGCGATGCATACGGTCTGTATAAGCCAGGTAATGCGGCGGATAATCCTCGAATAAGATCACATCGGTCACCAGGCCGCAGCGCCCCTGCATCCCTTCGAACAGGTCGTGACTCAGCAAACGGTTTTCCGGAACACGATCTTGCAGACTGCTTTGGAAGGCATCCACCTCATAAATACCCTTGCCCACATAACTGCCCTCACCGAACAAATCCTGATACACATCGGAGACTGCGCGCGAGTATAGATCGATGACCGAGTCACCGGAATAAACGCGGGTGAACAGGGATTGATTTGCAACCACCGGTCTGACCTGGACCCGAGGCTGGAGTACCGTGTAACCGGCCTTTATCTCCCCTGATACAGGATCAAACTCAGCGCGGTTCAACGGGTGTGCCAGTGTGCCGACAAGGCGGCGTGCACTGTCGCGAGGCAATAGCGTATCGGCATCCAATGTGATCACATAGCGGACGGTCGGCAAAACTTTTAAATCGCCAACTTGAACCGTAAAAGTAGTGGAAGCATCGCCTCTTATAAGTTTATTGAATTCCTCCAGCTTGCCGCGTTTGCGTTCCCAGCCCATCCAGCAATCTTCGCCTGCATTCCAGATGCGCTCACGATGGAATAAATAGAAGGGACGGTAACCTTTCTTGCTATATTTCTTATTCAATTTTTCGATGGCAGCTTTGACGCTCATCAAGGGCCGCTCATCACCGGGCATCGATTTTTCAGGCGCATCCGCAAAATCGGTCAGCAATGCGAAGTGGATATTTGGGTCGGGATTGGATAGGTAGTGACTTTCAATCTGACGAATTAGAAATGGCACATCCTTCTCAATGCTTAACAAGGCAGGGATCGCCACCATAGTCCCAAATTCGGAGGGAATGCCTGATTCAAAATCCAACTTTGGTAATGTACGCGGTGAGATGGTAGACACCACCAGCCAATTGACAATTTCAATCGCAACGGCAGAGGCAGGAAGCACCGCAAGAATGATCGAAAGAATGACCTGGGCAAAATTCCCCCCGGCGATAATTGCATATGAAATGATAATGGAAGAAAGCAAAATGGTTAAGGCGGTGATGCTCCCAAGGTAGGCGGCTGTGGCATGATTCTTGATGAAGCGTGTGATAAAACCAGCCAACTGCGGGCGGTAGGCAATTTGCGCTTCAAGTTTTTCCCTGCCCGGGCCGATGAGATAATATCCAACATGCATCTCACGCGCTGACTCACCCGCTCGTGCAAGTTGAATGGCCTGTAAGGCAATATTTGTTTCATCCACCGATGAGCCGCGTGCTAATTCCTCGATCACACTGCGGTAATGATTGCGGGTCTCGAAATCCATGCGGGCGTATATTTTGGCGGGGTCATCACGCAGGGTGTTTTCGATGACACTGGTCGATTCGAAAAATGTTTTCCAATCCTGTGTGGCTAAGAGACGAAGGTCGAGGATGCAGTTAACGACTATCGTCTCAGGAGCAGGCTGGGGGTAGGCAGAGGCGGAAGTGTCGCTTCGCTGCCAGAGGTCGGGCTGAGGCGTGGCATCCCATTTTAATTTCGTTAGGGCTGAGAGTCCCTCTGCCAGGGTTTCCATCACGGCCAGGCGCAGCATCAACGGCAAGGCCCAGAGTTCGCCGACCTTGAGCGGAGTGATATTTTGAAATATCCGAATGGAATTTTTGATCTGTTCAACATCCAGTCGCGCATCGTTCTGGCGCGTGATGGCCAGCGCGAGGATGTAGATGCGTGCCCAGCCATTGCGCGTTTTGGGCAGGCGCAGGTAGTAATCGGCGGGCAGGTCTTCCTCCACCTGGCGGACGGCCTGTTCAATCACATAGAAATTATCCAACAGCCATTCTGCCGCATGGGAAACGGAGACCTGAGTGCGCGTGACTTCATCAAAGTGGTGATAAGCGGACTTATAGAATTCCATTAAATTCTTCAGCCGCCCGGGGATGGGGAAAGTCCCGAGGCGCGGACGGCTGGGGGCCAACTTACCAGCCAGCTCACGGATCAGTGCATCTTGATCTTCGCGGGGCGTGGTTGCAGGTTCAGATTGGGCTGCTCTGACTGTATCCAGCATGGGTCAATGTCCTTTGCCTTCTTTGGCGGCCAGCTCGGCATAGGTCTGCTGGATCTCATCTTCGGAAAGATCCTGCATGATCATGAGCGGCGTGTTGCCATAGGCAATAAAACTGGTGGTCACACTCCCATAAGGCCAGCGCTTCTCGCCGGAATAACCATGCGCAGAGAGCAGCACCAGGTCTGCATTGACATCCTCCACCATGTCGTGCAGGATGCTGATGGCATTGTCACCGACCACGATGTCAGTTTTTAGATCCAAGCCTTTTAGCGAAAATTGAGTCAGAATCTGTTCCAAATAGTGAACAGCCTCCTCGCGGTTTTTTTCGACGAGCTGATTGATGAGCTTTGCATCCTTACTGGAAAGCGGAAAACGCTGAATGGTTTGCGGCTTTTCGATCACCGTTCCAAATACCAGTTGGGATTTGTAAAATTGTGCCAGGCTCACGGCCACCGGCAGGGTGTATTCGGCACGCGGGGAACAATCCAACCCGATGAATAAGCGCTTGTAGTGAACCCCCAAAGGCCCCGTGCCTGTGGGCTTGTAGGCCCGCACCAGCAGGATGGATTTATAAGAACGCAATAGGATCTTCTGAACCACAGAGCTGACGTTCCAGCCGCTCAACCCGCTGCGGCCATGCGTGCTGAGGCCGATCAGGTCGACGTTGTTATTACGGGCAAATTCGATGATGGAATCTGCCGGGCTGCCCTCGAGCATGGCAGATTCCACGGTCAGGTCGGACTTTTGTAACTGGTCGGCCACCTGCTCAAGGTACTTCTCCGATTTACGTTTGCGCAAATGCCAGTCGACCGGGTCGATGGTGGGTATTCCCTCCCCATTCTGGAGATGTTCCATCACATGCAGCAGGGTGACGCGTGCGTTCATCACCTGAGCGATGGCCGTCACATGCGGCAATACATGCTCAGCCAGGGCGGAATAATCCAGAGGTACAAGAATGTGATTGATCATGGCAGCCTCCAAGCTTAACAACGAAAAAGCCATGCACTACAATGAGACGATGATGCCTTGTAGATCGTTTCCCCGATAGTAAAATTATATAACAAATCACACCCCATAAGAAACATCGTTAATCCCAAATTAATTTGCATTCCGGAGAGGAGAGAATACAAAACGCCGCCAATGATGGCGGCGTGAGCGATTGGGCGCGGTTGAATAAGTTTCTGCTTAATGTTTTTGAATAAGCTAAACTCTTATTTCGGCTTATTCTTTTTTTGCGTTATAGTTTTGGTATTAAGAATCTGTTGTGCTTCGCCTTCCCACATTAAGCGGGAAAAAACCTCCACACCATCGTACAGTTCTTCTTCACAAAGGTCTTGAACTTCCAAAACCTTGACCAAACGCCAGGATACATCACCCCCTTCAAAGTTTTCATAAACATTTTCAGAGGATAAGGCTAGTTTCTTAGCCTTCTTAGATGCTTCCGATTTATTACCATTTACATTGATTAGAAAAATCCTCTTATCATACAAAACATCATCCAACTCGCCTTGAACATCGCAGCGGAATAAAGCTTCTACCGAGTACCACATAAGTTCTCACTCCTCATTCTTTCTTTATCTCTATTTTGGTTTTTGCAACAACCTTTTCACTTGTTCTAATATTTTTTTGGCAGTTTTCAAATCCGACTTTTCTTTGCCAGTAGCCTTTTTAAGTGCCTCTTCTATTTCATTCAGAGACTTTCCAAGTAAGCCAGTAGGGAATTTTCTCTTCAGACTACCAGGCAATACATTTTCGGCAGGTTTTGTCGGGTCAAGTTTATCAGCAGATAAATGCGTTATGCTATCAGAGATTGTAGCAGCGTTATTCTTAAAGTTTCTCCCAAAACGATCTATTGCATACCCGATATTTTGCATATCTCTTTGCACTGTTTCTGGAGGAGTACCAACTACATAAGCTAAGGCCAAAACACCAATAACAAGGACTGTGGCAGGAATAATAACAGCTTGATATTGATGCCCAGTTGGATCAATATGATTTGTGGGGTTATTAACAACATAGCTATATCGATTCCACGCCTGCGGGTTTACCGGATCGGGTATCAGACTATCTGGCTGAATGAATCGATTGATATAAGCCGAATAAAACCTCGCCTTGTAATCCATCAATCCAATATCTGCATCGAGGTTGCGTTGACCCGTGTAGCCCAGGTCGGTGTTTGGTTCGCTGGGGGTGGGCACATTCGGGCGGACTCCGCCAAATACCACTTGCTATCGCTTCGGGTACATGGGGCAAATATCTCTGCTGGCTTATTAAGGTGCTATCTTGAGCTTAGTATTTATCTCTGAATTTTATTGCCCGTTCAATTTGATCAACCCCGTCTTCATGGCATGGAGCACGGCTTGGGCACGGTTGGGTTGTTTCATTTTCTCCAGGATATTCTTGGCATGGCTGCGAATGGTCTCTTCGCTTACGGTGAGCTGGCTGGCGATCTGTTTATAGGTATTGGGCGTCGCCATCCATTCAAGCACTTCGAGTTCACGCGGGGTTAGTGATATTGATGATGTATGCTGGGGCTGCATCCGAGCCATAACTTTTTTCATGACATCGGGATGTAAATAAGCCTCGCCATGAACCACCGCGCGGATCGCGCGCACCAACTCGCCAGGCTCGATATTCTTCAGCACGTATCCTTCAATCCCTGCCGCAACCAAGTCGAAAACGCGATCATCCACTTCGGTGCCCGTTAACATCATTATTTTTATTTTTGGATTTGACTTCCGCAACGCAAGCGCCATTTCCTGACCATCCATCTCAGGCATGACCAAGTCAACCAGGACGATATCTGGATTTAGACTCCGCGCAGATTCCAAGCCGACTCGTCCATTTTCCGCTTCACCTACGACCTCCAGGTCTGATTCCAGACGAAGCACCATCGCCAACCCCTTGCGGACTACGGCATGGTCATCGACGATCAGAATACGAATGGATTCAGGCATGGCTATTCCAAACTCTGGAGTCGGACAGCAAGCTGTCCGAATTGTTTTTGTGCAGCAACCCGTTGCTAAACTCTAAATTAATGGTTTCCATTGATCGGCAGATTTATCATGATCCGCACACCTGCGTTCAGTTGCGATGCGATCTCGCAATCGCCGCCCATGGCGCGGGCGCGTTCCTTGATTCCATGCAAACCGAAATGCTCACGGTTAACGCTGCGCGACAACGCAATGGATGGATCAAAGCCTCGGCCCTCATCTGAAACAACGAGATAGACTTCATCGTCTGTAACGGTCAGACATAGCCGCGCAGATTGTGCGCCCGAATGCCGCGCAGAATTTGCCAGGGCCTCTTGAGCCATACGATAGACTGTCCTTCTCATGCCAGAGGATAATGAATTGAAATCACCGTTATTGCTAAAGATGATACTAAACGAACGCGGGCGGCAGCAACTACTGACGTAGTTGGTTAAATCTGCTATGAAGAGTTCGATGGTCAGCGCTGAGGGCCACAGGTCAAAGATGGAGCGGCGGACTTCGTCGTGTGCGGTGTTGGCTAATGAACGCAAATCGATCAGTTCCTGCTTTACATCATCAGCTTGTTGAGGCAGCATGGTAATACAAGCATCCAGGGAATAGACAATGCCAAAGAGCGATTGCGCGACGGTATCGTGAATGTCACGTGCGATGCGGTTGCGTTCGGTCTCGACGGCCAGGCGTCGGGCGCGGTCAATGCACAAGATGGTGGTACCAAGTGCCAGGGCAGCTTGATTCGCAACCGTCATCAGTGTAGATTCACGCTCTTTGGTGAGGCCAGATTCTTCGACCAGTAAAATGCCGACGGGGTGTTCCCTCAAATAAAGAGGCAGTATGAACCAATCGCTTTGATCGAGCCAGTTGTTGAGTTGGGGGTCTTGAATAAGAATTTGTTTGTTGCTGATAAAGCTATTGCGGTTGAGCAAAGCCTTGATGACTTCACCATTTTCGGATTTAAGTGGAAGCGATTTTGTCTGGGGGAATGATCCTTCAGCAGGATACACCATCCAGCCGCCAAGTTCTTCGCGCGCGGGGTCAACCAATGCGACGACTGCTTTTGAAAAACCCAGGTCGGTGGTCACCGCGCCGAGCACGCGTTCTTGTACAGAAATTAAATCTGGCGCAGCCTGTAACAAAACCGTGAGATCGTGAATGATCTCCAATTGGCGGTGCGCGGCGGAAAGTTCATCAGTGGCCCGATTAATGGATTTAAGCAAAGTGGATGGATATGCAAAGAGAAGAGGCAGCAGCCAGATTCCCGCGAGTTGAGTGGCAAGCAGAATGGGGTCGGATGGCTGCGAATTGAATGTGTTCGAGAAAATATAAAGCGGCGTAAAGACAAGGGATGTGATCAGCGCACCGCGCACCTGAAAGAAGAACGCGCCAGCCAATAATGGGCTAAGCGCGTACAAATAATATGCGCTATGTGAACCGCCGCTCACAGCCAGGATGAAGGCCGAGAAGAACAGGTCTATGCTGAGCAATATGGGATATTCAAGAACAATTTTATTTAGCGGGCGATTAAAAATAGAAACGATTGAATTGACTGATAACGCAAGAGTAAATACCAATAAGGGCGGGAGCAATGTTCCTGTTTCATTGAAAGTAAACAATACAGACGCCAGGGATAACCAGCGAAAGATGACTAAAAAGATAAAAATTCGGTTGGCCCGAAAAATTGACTCGACTCTTTCAATCATAAAAGTTGTAAAA